>NZ_PPXB01000009.1:0-192663 GCF_002909415.1 Arthrobacter glacialis
CTAAAGACTCGTGAAGCTGACCGGTACTAATAAGCCGATAACTTACACTACACACACCTTATAAAGCATAAATTGCTCGCGTTCACTATGTGGTTCCCAACCAACAAACCCAGAGTTTGTTAGTTGAAACGGAAACCAAAAAAATGACAGGTAACCCCTGTGACCACCCCCACCCCAAAAAAGTGTGGAACGGTCACAAGGAGCCTGTATAATAAAATACTGTTGTTCATCACAGAACACCCAACAAGCCACCCAACCACCAGCACCTGCTGAACGGTTTGGGGAACGAGTTACGGTGGTCATAGCGTGGGGGAAACGCCCGGTCCCATTCCGAACCCGGAAGCTAAGACCCACAGCGCCGATGGTACTGCATTCGTGAGGATGTGGGAGAGTAGGACACCGCCGGACAACACGTAAAAAAGGTAGAGGCCCCACACCACGGTGTGGGGCCTCCCTTGNAACACGTTTTTTCGACCACTACTGCGGGTCAGATGTTTAACAGCCGGCCTGTAGGATTTTCATGCAGCCTTGGGTCATGCCATCCGGGTGTTGGAGACGTAAAGTAGGTGGATGCCTAATCTTTTTTCCCACGCACATGAACCGGACTATGTATCGCCCCGG
Source organism: Arthrobacter glacialis (assembly GCF_002909415.1). Classification (NCBI taxonomy): domain Bacteria; kingdom Bacillati; phylum Actinomycetota; class Actinomycetes; order Micrococcales; family Micrococcaceae; genus Arthrobacter; species Arthrobacter glacialis. The sequence goes on from NZ_PPXB01000009.1 coordinate 622, forward strand.
GCCGCTGAATCGTTTGTTGAGTCGGTTGTGATCGATGTTCCAGTCGACCAGGCGTTTGACGGCTTCACCGACGCCATCCATCTGTGGTGGCCGGTCTCGGAGCAGAGCGTCTTCGGCGATGGCAGCACGGTTGCCATTTTGCGCGACCACCTGGTGGAGGAATCGTTGGACGGCGACGAACTGGTCTGGGCCGACGTCCATGAGTGGGAATCGCCGTCGTTCATCAAATTGCAGTGGACCTTGGGCCAAGAGCAGTTCGGCACAGCTGAGATAGAAATCCATTTTGAACCGGTTGACGGGGACATGACCCGCGTCAGAATCGATTACCAGCAAGTTTCTAGGCTCGAGAGTGCCTCTGACGGCGTGTTTGTCTGTGATTGGCCACTCATCTGCTCCAGATACGCCAGATTCATGGGTGGAGCCGTAAAGCTCGACTAGACTGGTAGATGGACCAATGGGTCCAGAGATTTTTCAAAGATCATCAATAGTGAAGAGCGGCTGTTACTGTGCCAGTTAGTGCGCTCGAAGGTTTAGGAGTCGACATGGCTGAGCATTACGAAGGCAAGAGCGAGGGTAACTCCCGCGGACGCGACAACAACAATGGTGGTGGCCGTCCTTACAGTGACCGTCCGGCGACCAACGACCGCCAGCCGGCGCGTCCCTACACCGACCGTCCGGCACGCAGCAACGACCGCCCCTCCTACGGCGATCGCGACAACCGCGGTGGCCAGGGTGGCCAGGGCGGACGTCCCTCAGGCGACCGTCCCTCGTACGGCAACCGTGACGACCGTCCGGCCCGCTCCGGTGGCGACCGTCCCTACGGCGACCGCCCCGCGCGCAGCAACGATCGCCCCTCCTTCGGTGGCCGCGACGACCGTGGTGGCCAGGGTGGCCGCCCTTCAGGTGACCGTCCGTCCTATGGTGACCGTCCGGCACGCAGCAACGATCGCCCTTCATACGGTGACCGTGACAACCGCGGTGCTGACCGTCCCATGGTGAATGGCCGTCGCGAAGACCGCAAGCCTTTTGGTGACCGCGACAACCGTGGTGGCCAGGGTGGACGCCCTTCAGGGGACCGCCCGTCCTATGGTGACCGTCCGGCACGCAGCAACGACCGTCCCTCAGGCGACCGCCCTTCTTACGGCAACCGTGACGACCGCGGTGGACGCCCCTCGGGCGACCGCCCTTCCTTCGGCGGCCGCGATGACCGCGGTGGCCAGGGTGGCCGCCCATCAGGTGACCGCCCCTCCTTCGGCGGCCGTGATGACCGCGGCGGCCAGGGTGGACGCCCATCAGGTGACCGTCCCTCCTACGGTGACCGTCCGGCACGCAGCAACGACCGTCCCTCAGGCGACCGCCCCACATATGGCAACCGTGACGACCGTCCGGCACGCTCCGGTGGCGACCGCCCCACATATGGCAACCGTGACGACCGTCCGGCACGCTCCGGTGGCGACCGCCCCTACGGTGACCGTCCCGCACGCAGCAACGACCGCCCGTCGGGTGACCGTGACAACCGCGGTGCACGCGAAGAACGCGGCCCCCGCACGGCTCCGGAGCGTAACGCTGGCGATCTGCGCAGCTCCAACCGCCCGGACCGCGACCGTTCACCGCACATCGACAGCGATGTCACGGGTGAAGAGCTGGACAAGGTAACCCGCGCCCAGCTGCGCATCCTGGATTCCCGCAACAACGAATGGGTTTCCAAGCACTTGGTCATGGCCGGCCGTTTGATCGACTTCGAACCGGAGCTGGCTTTCGAGCACGCGCTGGCAGCAAGCCGTCGTGGTGGCCGTTTGGCTTGTGTCCGTGAAGCAGTGGCCATGACGGCCTATGCAGCCGGCAAGTACGACGAGGCGTTGCGTGAATTGCGCACCTTCCGTCGCATCAGTGGCTCCAACGTTCACCTGCCCTTGATGGCAGACTGCGAACGCGGCTTGGGCCGCCCGGACCGCGCACTGGACTTGATCAAGTCTGAGGACGCAGCAACGTTGGACACGGCCGGCAAGGTTGAATTGGCCATTGTTGAATCCGGTGCCCGCGGCGATCTTGGCGAACTTGACGCTGCTCTGTCGGCCTTGGAAATCCCGCAGCTGGACATCAACCGTGCGTTCTCCTTCAGCCCGCGCCTGTTCCGTGCCTATGGCATGGTGTTGCGCGCAGCTGACCGCAAGGATGAGGCCAAGACGTGGGAACGCCAGGCATTGGTGGCCGAGGAAGCCTTGGGCATCGATGACAGCACCGACCAGATCATCATGGACCTGGGCGACGATGAAGACATCCCGTTGGACGCGCCGCGCGCTCGTGTTCGCGTTTCCGATGTCATGGCTCCGGCCACGGCACCTGTCATCAACGACGCCGCTACCTTGGCAGCAGCCGAGCTCACCTCCAGCGATGCCGAGGCGGCAGAGTTGGACGAGCCGAACGTTGACGACGCCGAGTCTTCCTACTTTGAATCTGATGATGCTGAATCAGATCAGGACAGTGCTGACGAGGTTGATTCAGCTGACGTAGCCTTCGCCGAAGGCGAGGATTCCGGCGAGCACAACAACAGTGACAGCTAAGAATTTGCTCACTGACTATGACGCGGTTTTGGCGGATCTGGACGGCGTGGTTTACGCCGGTCCGGCCGCCATTCCCGGCGCCATTGACGCGTTGAGCGGCCTTGCCTCGCTCAACGTAAAGCTGGCGTACGTGACGAATAATGCCTCACGTACGCCAGCGCAGGTCGCTGCCCATTTGCGCGAGCTTGGCGCCCCTGCCGACGACGATCAAGTGGTCAGCTCTGCACAGGCTGGCGCTGCCCTCCTGGCCCAAAAGTTTCCGGCCGGAACGAAGGTTCTGGTCACCGGCAGCGAGGCCTTGGCTCAGGAAGTTCAGGCCTTTGGCATGGAGATCGTTGCAGGCGCTGCCGACTCACCGCAGGTAGTCATCCAGGGCTTTGACCCGGGACTTGGCTGGGCTGATCTGGCCGAGGCCACCTACGCCATCAATGCTGGTGCGGTATGGATCGCCACCAACACGGACATGACCATTCCCCGGGATCGGGGGATCGCCCCCGGCAACGGGACCTTGGTCGCAGCGGTGCGTGCCGCCGTCGGCCACGACCCCTTGGTGGCAGGAAAACCTGAAGCGCCACTCTTCCACACAGCCGCCAATCGTTTGGGTGCCAAGGCGCCCCTGGTGGTGGGTGACCGGCTGGACACCGACATTCTGGGCGGCAACAACGCCGGAATGGCCACGGCCCTGGTCCTGACGGGTGTGGATTCGGGCGAGACTGCGCTGCGCGCCTGCACAGCTGAGCGGCCCACGTTCATCATCCCCACGCTGAAGGAGCTGTACAGCGCCTACCCGGCCATTGAGTTCGACGGCGCAACAGTCACCTGTGGTGCCGCTGCCGCGACCGTAACGCGTGGCAGTGACGGCGAGTCCGTGGACACGGTTCACATTGCCGGCACCACTGACGATCCAGATGCGTGGCGGGCCGCGTGTGCCGCGTGGTGGGCTGCAGTGCCCCAGGCGGATGCGGCAACCACACCAGTCATCACTTGGCACAGCACCCTCCCATGAACGAAGTAATAATCGCAGCGTCCGAGCCCACCGGCGATCCCGGCGTTGACGCGCTGGTGGAGCTGGCCGCTGCGGCCGGCCAGCTCCCGGTGGGGGACCACAAAGAGCTGTACGCCACCGTCTTAGTGGGGCTGGAAATTGAACTCAACGCCGACCCCTCCGCTGCACTCAAAGGAGTATCCCCATGACCCGTTTGGACCAAGAACTGGTCAACCGCGGCCTTGCCCAGTCACGGACCATGGCCGCCACGTTCATCAAGGCTGGCCGGGTCAGCGTTGATGGCATCACCTCAGTCAAGGCCGCGCATTCTGTCACGGAGCTGACGCAACTGGAGCTGGCCCCCGGGACTGAAGAGGACTACGTCTCCCGCGCCGGCCACAAACTGGCTGGTGCCCTGGCGCATTTCCCGCAGGTCAGCATTGCCGGCAAGCGCTGCTTTGACGCAGGCGCCTCAACAGGTGGCTTCACTGACGTTTTGCTGCGCAACGGTGCGGCCAAGGTCGCCGCCGTGGATGTGGGGCACGGACAGCTAGTTGAGTCCCTGCGCAACGATCCTCGTGTGGAAGTCTACGAGGGCCTCAACATTCGCTACATGCACCCCGAGGACATGGGCGGTGCAGCAGACCTCACAGTTTGTGACCTGTCCTTCATCTCCCTGACCAAGGTCATGGGCCCCTTGACCTTGGCCACCAAGGAGGGCGGTGAGCTGCTGCTCATGGTCAAGCCCCAGTTTGAGGTGGGCAAGGACCGCCTGGCCCGCACGGGTGTTGTCAGCAGTGAGAATGAACGACGCCGGGCAGTGGCCCTGGTTGCCCAGTCCGCCGTCGCCAATGGCTTGCGCCTGCACGGCATTGGCACCAGTTCCCTGCCCGGCCAAGAGGGAAATGTTGAGTATTTTCTGCTGGCTAGCCGTGAAGTGTCAGGGCCTGCGCCTAAGATCGAAGAACAAGAGCTGGCAGTTCAGACATTGCTGGCCCAGCTGTGGCCTGCTGTGCAAGGGGCTGGCAGCAAGTAGTCCAGTAATAAGTTCTCCTGCTACAACGTGATGAGGAAACAGCACATGACACGGCGCGTCTTGATTCTGGCCCATACCGGCCGTGAAGAGTCGATGCTGGCAGCCCTCGAGGCGTGCGTGGAACTTCATGCAAACAGTATTGTTCCCGTCATGTACGCCGACGAACTGGCAGACATGACAGGCTACCTGGGGGTTTCCGGGGTCAAAATGGAGATCCTTGACAGGGATGTCACCTTGGCCGACATTGAACTGGTCATGGTCCTGGGCGGCGACGGCACCATTCTGCGGGCCGCAGAAATTGTGCGCGACTTTGACCTGCCCCTGCTCGGCGTCAACCTGGGCCATGTGGGCTTTTTGGCCGAGAGCGAGCGCGAGGAGCTCATCCAAACTGTTGCGGCAGTGGTGCAGCGCAAGTACACCGTCGAGGAACGTATGTGCCTTGACGTGGTGGTCAAGGTCGCCGGCAAAGTGGTGGCGCACACCTGGGCGCTGAATGAAGTTGCCTTGGAAAAGGGCAACCGCGAACGCATGATTGAAGTCGTCACCGAAGTCGATGGCAGGCCGCTGACCTCCTTTGGCTGCGACGGCGTGGTGATGGCCACGCCCACAGGATCCACGGCCTACGCCTTTTCTGCCGGCGGCCCCGTGGTGTGGCCCGGGGTGGAAGCCCTGCTCATGGTCCCCATCAGCGCCCACGCACTTTTTGCCAAGCCGCTGGTGGTGGCACCCACCTCCACCTTGGCCGTTGAAGTGCTGACCCGCAACGGCGCCTACGGCGTCATTTGGTGCGATGGCAGGCGCACGGTGGATCTGCTCCCCGGCGCCCGCATCGAGGTCACCCGCTCGTCCAAGCCGGTCAAGTTGGCCAGGACACAGCAATCCACCTTCTCCGAACGCCTGGTGCGCAAGTTTGAGCTGCCGGTGCAAGGCTGGCGCGGCCCTTCGGCCGAGGAGTCCCAGCCAACCACCACCCAGCTGCCCATCATCAACACCCTGCGCCCTAAAACATCCTTGGAAGGCCCACGCACGGGGCCCATTCCCCAGCTGCCGGATTTGAGAATTCCACCCCAGGAAAGCCAGTACTCCGGCACCCAGGGGTTCTACGGAGAGGAGACCAAGTGATTGAAGAGATTCGCATTCGCGACCTTGGCGTCATTTCCGAATCAACCCTGCCGCTGGGCCCAGGCCTGAGCGTCGTCAGCGGCGAGACCGGCGCCGGCAAGACCATGGTGGTGACCGCCGTCGGACTTCTGCTGGGCAACAGGGCAGATGCCGGAGCCGTCCGCAATGGGGCAAAGTCAGCCTCCGCTGAAGCGACCCTGACTCTGCCTGCGGGCCATCCGGCACTGCTGCGCGCCCTGGAGGCGGGGGCCGACATTGACGAGTTCGACGGCGGTGCGCAACTGATCCTGGCCCGCACAGTCAGTGCCGATGGGCGCAGCCGGGCCCATGTTGGCGGGCGCAGTGCACCCATTGGTGTGCTCAACGAGCTGGGGGAGGCCCTGGTTGCCGTGCATGGGCAGTCGGACCAGATCCGGCTCAAGAACCCCTCTGCCCAGCGAGTGGCCCTGGACAAGTTTGCGGCCGAAGCCAACAAGGGTTTTGCTGCCAAACTGCGCAGCTACAAGCAGGTCTTTGAGCGGTGGCGTGAAACGCAGGCCGAGCTGGCGCTGCTGCGCTCAGCCAGCCGGGAACGCCTGCGCGAAGCCGAGTCGTTGTCAACGGCCTTGGCCGAGATCGATGCCGTGGACCCTTTGCCGGCCGAGGACGAGATCCTCAAGGCCCAGGCTGTGAAGCTGGGCAATGTTGAGGAGCTGCGCAAAGCCGCCTTGGGCGCCCATGAGGCGCTGAGTGCTGCCGACTACGGTGATGGCGTTGACGCGGCGGCCCTGGTGGACACAGCAAAACGCTTGGTCGAGGCTGTTGCCGCCAGCGATGAGGAGCTGACGCAAACCGCCAAGCGGCTTTCCGAGGTGGGATACCTGTTGGCCGACATCGCCCGGGACCTGGCCAGCTACGCCACCTCCCTGGATTCGGACGGTCCCGGGCGGCTTTCCGAGGTGGAGGACCGGCGGGGAGCCCTGGCCGTGTTGGTGCGCAAATACGCCCCGAGCATTGATGAAGTCCTTGCCTGGGCCAACTCTGCACGTGTTCGGCTGGCGGATCTCAGTGATGATTCGGGCCGCATCGAGTCCCTCGAGGCGCAGGAGACGGCCGCACTGGCTGAGTTGGGCGTCCTGGCAGCCGAGGTCACCACCTTGCGCAGTTCGGCAGCTGCCAAGCTGGCCAAGGCTGTCAGCGCCGAACTGAAAGCGCTTGCCATGCCGGACGCCAAACTGGTCATCGACATCACCACGGCCGAGCGCAGCATCCACGGCGAGGACGATATTGCCTTCCTGCTGGCCCCGCACGCAGGCGCGCTGCCGCGGCCACTGGGCAAGGGCGCCTCCGGTGGTGAGCTCTCCCGCGTGATGCTGGCCCTTGAAGTGGTGCTGGCAGCCGTGGACCCGGTGCCGACTTTTGTTTTTGACGAGGTTGATTCCGGCGTAGGCGGCAAGGCTGCGGTGGAAATTGGGCGCAGGCTGGCCATGCTGGCCCAACATGTGCAGGTATTGGTGGTCACACACTTGCCACAGGTTGCGGCATTTGCGGACCAACACATCCTGGTCACCAAGAGTTCTGTGAGCAAAAACTCAACAGGAATTACCACCAGCAATGTGCGGCTTTTGACGTACGAGGAACGGGTTGTGGAATTGGCTCGAATGCTTGCAGGGCAGGAGGACTCAGCCACTGCGCAGGCCCACGCCAAGGAATTGTTGGCGCAGGCAGCACGCCCCGCATCCTAGGACAAGGGGCGCCTATGCTTAATGTAAGTACCGTCCGCGAACGTTTATTGGCTCATTAGATGATAGGCTCGAATCCCGTGGTGCAACGATCAAATTCCCGGTTCAGTGGTCAGTCCAAGACGACCAAACACATCTTCGTCACCGGCGGAGTCGCGTCCTCGCTCGGTAAGGGACTGACGGCTTCCAGCCTCGGCCACCTTCTCCGTGCACGCGGCCTGTCGGTCACAATGCAAAAACTCGATCCCTATCTCAACGTGGATCCTGGCACAATGAATCCCTTCCAGCACGGTGAAGTCTTCGTCACTGACGACGGCGCCGAAACAGACCTGGACATTGGCCATTACGAGCGCTTCCTTGATGAAAATCTTGAGGGCTCCGCCAATGTCACCACAGGTCAGGTGTACTCAACAGTTATTGCCAAGGAACGCCGCGGCGAATACCTTGGTGACACTGTTCAGGTCATCCCGCATATCACCGACGAGATCAAGCGTCGCATGCGCCTGCCTGCCGAAGGCAAGAACGCCCCCGACGTCATCATCACCGAAATTGGTGGCACTGTTGGCGACATCGAATCCCAGCCGTTCCTGGAGTCGGCACGCCAGGTCCGCCAGGACATTGGCCGCAACAATGTGTTCTTCGCACATGTTTCCCTGGTGCCCTACATTGGCCCGTCCCAGGAACTGAAGACCAAGCCCACGCAGCACTCTGTTGCAGCGTTGCGCTCACTGGGCATCCAGCCCGACGCCCTCATCCTGCGCTCCGACCGTGTCCTGCCCGCGGCAATGCACACCAAGATTGGCCGCGCCTGCGATGTTGACGTCGAAGCAGTCATTGGCTGCCCGGACGCCCCCAGCATCTACGACATCCCCAAGACCTTGCACTCGCAGGGCCTGGATTCCTACATTGTGCGTGCCCTGGACCTGCCGTTCAAGGACGTGGACTGGACCAAGTGGGACAAGCTTCTTGAAGCCGTCCACAACCCCCTTCACCACATTGTGATCGCCTTGGTGGGCAAGTACATTGACCTGCCGGACGCTTACCTGTCCGTTACCGAAGCCCTGCGTGCCGGCGGTTTCGCCAACAGCACCAAGGTCAAGATTCGCTGGGTCCCCTCCGATGACTGCGAAACCGAAGCCGGTGCCCGCACGGCACTGGGCGACGTTGACGCCATCTGCGTGCCCGGCGGCTTCGGCATCCGTGGCCTGGAAGGCAAGCTTGGCGCGCTGAAGTTTGCCCGCGAAAACAAGATCCCCACGCTGGGTCTTTGCCTCGGCCTGCAGTCCATGGTTATTGAGTACGCACGGAACATTGTTGGCTTGGAAGGCGCATCGTCCTCCGAGTTCGACGACAACCCCACGTACCCCGTCATTGCCACCATGGAAGAGCAGCTGGACATTGTGGGCGGCAAGGGCGATCTGGGCGGCACCATGCGCCTGGGCCTCTACCCCGCAGTGCTGACCGAAGGCTCCGTCATTGCGGAGACCTACGGCACCACCGACGTTTCCGAACGCCACCGTCATCGCTACGAGGTCAACAACAAGTACCGCGAGCAGATTGCAGCAGCTGGCTTGGTGTTCTCCGGAACATCACCTGACGGCAAGCTCGTGGAATTTGTTGAACTGCCCCGTGAGGTGCACCCGTACTACGTTTCCACCCAGGCACACCCGGAATTGAGCTCGCGCCCCACCCGGCCGCACCCGCTCTTTGCCGGTCTGGTGGCTGCAGCCCTGGAACGCCAAAAAGCAACACAGTTGTTGGAAGTTTAATGACCGCGCCCGGTACACCGTCCTGGACGGACACGATGCACCCAGCGGGGGAGCCGGTGGCTGACACTCTCAGCCACCGCCCCTTGCAGTCCTCCTCGACGGTGTACCAGGGCCGCATCTGGGACGTAGTCTCAGATACTTTTTCGCTGGCTCCCGGTGCCAAACCGCTGACCCGTGACTACATTGCCCACCCTGGGGCGGTGGCCGTTGTGGTGCTGAACGACCACAACCAAGTCCTGATGCTGAGCCAGTACAGGCATCCCGTCCAGATGGTCCTCTGGGAGATCCCGGCCGGCCTTTTGGATGTGGAGGGCGAGGACTATGTTGTAGGTGCCGCCCGCGAATTGGCTGAAGAGGCCGATCTTGTGGCAGCCCAATGGCATGTTCTGACCGACTTCTTCAACTCTCCCGGTTCCTCCAGCGAAGCCATCAGAATCTATCTGGCACGCGGACTTTCCATGGTGCCCGAGGCCGAACGCCACGTGCGCACGGAAGAGGAAGCCGAAATCGAGTTCCGCTGGGTTGACCTTGCCGAGGCCGCCACCGCCGTGCTGGAGGGGCGCATTCACAACCCGTCCGCCGTCGTAGGCATTTTGGCGGCAGCTCAGGCGCAACGTGACGGCTTTGCCTCCTTGCGCCCGGCTGGTGCGCCATGGCCAGAACACCCGGCCCAGCGCCAGCGGTGACCTCGCCGGAAACTTCCTCGGTGCTGGCCAGGAGCATTCAAGATTATCTGCTCCACGTTGGCGTTGAACGTGGCTTGGCGGCCAATACCTTGCAGGCCTATGCCAGGGACTTGCGGCGCTACGAGGAGTTTCTTGCCGCCGCCCACGTCACCGAACTGGGCCACATCACCCGCCACCATGTCAGCGAGTTTGCCCAAGGGCTGTCTGACGGGGCCGACGGCGGCTCAGCTCTGGGCCTGCGCTCGGTGGCAAGAACAGTGGTGGCTGTGCGCGGCCTGCACAAGTTCTGGGCTTTGGAGGGCATGAGCGACGCCGATCCCGCAGCAGACATACACCCGCCCCAAGCCGGGCAGCGATTGCCTAAAGCCATCAGCGTGTACGACGTCACGCGCATCCTGGAAGCGGCCGGCACGGACACCCCCACCGGCCTGCGGGATGCGGCCATGCTCGAATTCCTGTACTCCACCGGTGCCCGCATCAGCGAGGCAGTGGGGCTTGACGTTGACGACCTGGTTCTTCCCGAGAGTCTCGATGACGGACCGTCGCTGGTGCGGCTCTTCGGCAAGGGCTCCAAGGAACGCATTGTGCCCATTGGCTCGTACGCCCTGCGCGCCCTGGAGGCCTACCTGGTGCGCGGGCGCCCCGTTTTGGTGGCCAAGGGCGCCGGCACGCCTGCCCTGTTCCTCAATGCCAGAGGTGGCCGGATCAGCCGGCAAAGCGTGTGGACAATCCTGAAGGCCGCCGCCGAGGCTGCACAGGTCCAGACAGTCGTCTCCCCGCACACGCTGCGCCATTCCTTTGCCACACACCTGCTGGAGGGCGGTGCCGATGTCCGCGTGGTGCAGGAACTGCTGGGCCACGCCTCGGTCACCACCACGCAGGTGTACACGCTCGTCACGGCCGAAACGCTGCGTGAAGTTTATGCTGCGGCGCATCCAAGGGCCCTCGGCTAACTTTTACAACTGACCCGCAGAAAACGCCGAAAAAACGCGAATTTGGGGCGTTTTTCGGCGCTTTGTGCGGGTCAGTTTGAAGTGCGGTCATGATGCCGCTTTATGCTGGAAGCATGAGCGCAGCCACCGAGTATTTTCGGAACAAATTGGATTTTGAGATTGACGTGATGGACGTCCACGGGAGTCTCGCGTCGGGGGAGTTTGTGCTGGTGGACACCCGCCGCCACGCCTCCTGGGAGCACGGGCACATCCCGGGAGCCCTGCACCTGCCCACGGCGCTCATTCCGGCCCAGGCGGCCGTGTTCATCCCCGCCGGGACACCGGTAGTGGTGTATTCGTGGGGGCCGGGCTGCAACGGCAGCACCTTTGCCGCCCTCGCCTTCGCCGAGCTGGGCTATCCGGTCAAGGAAATGTTGGGCGGCCTTGAATACTGGGCCAGGAACGGCCTGCCAGTGGAGTCCTCCGACGGCGTCAATTCGCCTCCCGGCGATCCGCTCGTCACGGCAGGCTAAAATGCCAACTGACCCGCAGTAAACGACGAAAAAACACGATTTTCATCGATTTTTCGGCGTTTTCTGCGGGTCAGTTGTAAAAAAGGGGATTAGGCGGTGACGGCCAGGGCGTCGATCTCCACGAGCATGACTTCGTGCGGCAGGTCAACGAAGACGGTGGTGCGGGAGGGGAGTGCGCCGCTGGGCACGTTCTCCTTGATGAAGTCGCCGTAAACCTCGTTCATGGCGGGGAAGTCGTCGCGCGTGGTCAGGTAGACGCGGAACATGATGACGTCTTCAACGCTGGAGCCGCCGGCTTCCAGGATGGCCTTGACGTTCTCGAGCGTGCGGCGGGTCTGGACGCGGACGTCGCCGGCGCCAATGTACTCATTGACGGTGGGGTCCATGGGGCCCTGGCCGGAGACCTGGAACAGGCCGCCCTTCTTGACTCCCTGGGAGAAGACATGCGCCGGGGCCGGAGCGTTTTCGGTCAAGACGATAGTTTTTTCACTCATCGAGTGTTCCTTTCATTGGAGACCCAGCCCAAATCCTTCGAGATGGCCTCGGTCCCGTTTATTAGTATTGGCAGTAATTTCAGCAAGTCTTCATAGTTCAGCAGCACGACCGGGACCGAGAATGATGCCGCCCCCACCACACGTCCCGATGCGTCCCTGATGGGTGCTGCCACGCAGTGCACAATCGCTTCATGCTCCGATTTGTCCTGCGCCCACCCCTGGTCGCGCACAGTGGCCAGCTCAGCCAGCAATGCTTCAGGGGTGGTGAGGGTGTGCTCCGTCATTTTGACGTAGTCCAGCCCGGCAGCAATTTGTTCCTGGCGCGAGCGCGGCATGTCAGCGAGGATGACCTTTGCCACGGCCGCAGAATGCAGCGCCGCGGTGAGGCCGATCCTGGAGTACATCCGGACCGGGTGGTGCGACTCGAATTTGTCGATGTACACCACCTCGGCGCCCTCCAGCTCAGCCAAGTGCACGGTGTGACCTGTTTGGTCGTTCAGCCTGGCTAGATGTGGGCGGGCCACCTGCCGCAGATCCCGTTGTTCCAGCGCCAGAGAGGACAGTTCAAAGAGTTTGCGCCCCAACTGGAACTGCCCGGCGTTGTTGCGCACCAGAAAATGTTCGGCCTCCAGTGAGTGCAAAAGGCGCATCACGGTGGTCTTGTGGACGTTGGAGGTGGAGGCCAGCTCATCGAGCGTGGCGGGCTGCTTCGCCAGCTGCGCCATCAGATCCAGGGCGCGGACCAGGCTTTGGCTCATGGCAGGGCTCCTGTCAGTACGGGGGAGTCGATCCGGCCGGGCGCCACATGCGTGGCGGCCCAGTCAGCCTCGGAGCAGGCCAGGATCTTTTCCAGCACCTCGGTGCTGGGCAGCGGGCCGCGGTCCCCGGGGACAGTCAGGGTGGCTGCGGCGCTCAAGTGGCCGCGGCGCAGGGATGAGCGCTGGTCAAGGCCAAAGAGCATGCCGCTGAGGTAGCCGGCAGCGAAGGCGTCGCCGGCACCCACAGGCTCCAGCACCGAGACGCTCAGGGACGGCACTTCCACCCGGCCGCCGTCGCGCATCAGGGCAATCGCCGAGGTGTGCGCGTTCTTGAGGACAATGACCGCCGGGTCCGGCAGCATGGCCCGCAGTTCCGCTTCGTCATTGGTGCCGAAGGCCGCAATGGCTTCATCGGCGCCCACCAGCACGACGTCGGACTGGTTGGCCAGGGTGCGCAGGATGCTTTCGTCCTCCTGGGCCCACAGTGCCCCGCGCCAGTTCACGTCAAAGGAGACCAGCCGGCCGTTGCGGGGAAGGGCCAGGATGCCTGCCAGTAGCGCCCGGCAGTCGGGGGAGAGCGCTGCCGTGATGCCGCTGAGGTGGATCAGGGCGGCCTGATCCAGCAGGGTTGCCACGGCGGGGTTGTCCAGCATGGCAGGGCTCATGGCCGAGGCTGCAGAGCCGTGGCGGTAGTACAGCACGGAGCTTTCCTCGGAGTCCGATTGCGAGGACGCCGGAATCTTCACATAAAGGCCCGTGGCGCGGGTGTCATCGCGTTCCACGCCGCTGACGCCCACATCATGGGATGACAGGTCGTTGAGGATGCGGGTGCCAAAACCGTCGTCGCCAACACGGCCCACCCAATGGGCAGCGACACCCATGGCGGCCAGGCCCATGGCCACATTGGATTCTGCTCCGCCCACGCCATAAAACAGTTCCGTGGCCTCAGCTAGCGGCACTTGGTGTGTGGGGGTGAGCATGGCCATCGTCTCTCCGATGCAAACAACTGAAAGCATGGACTCTCTGCACTTCCTCTCACACGGTTGGGCGACTAATTTCACTGGTAAATCAAGGGGACGGAGGGAGTTTCCAACAGCCTTGGCTGTGCTTGGCATCTCATTCCCGCCTTGACGGACGAATCCAGACCATGTTAGACATGCTCTTGGTGAGTTTGCAACTAGCGTTGCAAAATACGCAACGGGGTCGGATGTCTGGCCTGTGAAGGGAAGCAACAATGGGCAGCACGCAAGCATCGGTGAACAACGCGGTCAAAACTGGATCCGCCATCAATTCCGCCATGGTGGATGCGCTGGATGCGATTGAATTGAGCTGGAAGTTCAAGGCTGTTCCGGCATCGTCCCACGGCCAGAGTGCCGGCGCGTTTGTGGCCTCCGGCGTCACCCTGGCTGAGCTGCCAACACCCCTGCTGACCCTTGACGCTGCCGCCTTGGGTGCCAACGTTGAGCACATGGCAGATTGGTGCGCTGGCAAGGGCGTGCTGCTGGCACCTCACGGCAAGACCACCATGGCACCGCAAATGTGGCGCGAGCAGCTTGACCATGGCGCCTGGGGCATCACCTTGGCCAACGCCTCCCAGCTGCGGGTGGGCCACGCCTTTGGGCTTCAGCGCGTCATGGTTGCCAACAGCCTGACCGACCCCGCTGCCATCACCTGGCTGGCGGCCACCCAAGGCCCAGCCTTCTCCGTGGTGTCCTGGGTTGACTCCCTGCAAACAGTGGCCCTGCAGGAACACGTGCTCTCGGCAATTCCCGGCTCGGTCATTGACGTGATCGTGGAATTGGGCGGAAACGGCGGACGCACCGGCATCCGGACTGTTGCGCAGGCCCTTGAACTTGCCCGGGCCGTCAACGCCGCCAAGCATTTGCGCCTGGTTGGCGTGGGCGGCTACGAAGGCTCCCTGGCTCACACGGCCGACGCCGATGCCCTCACCGCTGTCCGTGGCTACCTTTCGGGCGTCAAGGACCTCCACGAGGCCCTGCTGGGCGAAGGACTCTACGCCCACGATGCCGACATCATCGTCACAGCCGGTGGCAGCGCCTACTTTGACGAGGTCGTGGACGTGCTCGGCGGCTGCTCGAGCGACGGCGCAAACGGCGGCCCCCGCATTGACGTGATCATCCGCAGCGGCGCCTACATGGTGCACGACGACGGCTTCTACCGTGGCATTTCCCCCTTCGCCCGTGGTGCACGTGCGGAAGCCGGGCAGGCGCCCTTCGCCTCAGCCATGCATGCCTGGGCCCGTGTGGTCTCCGCACCCGAACCGGGCCTGGCCATCCTCGACGCCGGTAAGCGGGACATGCCCGTCGATGAGGGCCTGCCTGAACCGCAACTGCTCGGGACGTCTCTGGGTGGTGAGATGGCAGAGCTGGCCGGCGCCAGCATCAGCGCCGTCAATGACCAGCATTGCTTCCTGCGTTTTGATCCTGAAACCACCACCGTGAACATCGGCGATGTGGTCCGTTTGGGTCTTTCCCACCCCTGCACAGCCTTTGACAAGTGGACGCTCATCCCCGTCCTGGCCGATGCCGACAGCGACAACCGCGTTGTGGATCTCATCCACACGTTCTTCTAATCCATGGCGACCCCAAACGCTGCCGTGCGCACAGTCATCACCAACGCAACCGTCGTGGACGGCAGCGGCACGCCCAGGTTCGCCGCCGACGTCGTCCTTGAAAACGGCGCCATCCACAGCATTACCGCCCCCGGCACGATTCCGTTGGACGACGGCGCCATTGACGCCAGCGGGCTGGTGCTGAGCCCGGGGTTCATCGACATGCACGCCCACTCGGACCTGCAGTTGTTCCTGAACCCGGAGCACTACGCCAAACTCAGCCAAGGTGTCACCACCGAACTGCTGGGACAGGACGGGCTCTCCTACGCGCCGATCGATGACCTCACGCTTGAGGGCGTGCGGCAAAAGATTGCCGGCTGGAATGACAACCCCGAGGACTTCGACTTCAATTGGCGCACCGTGGGGGAGTACCTGGACCGCCTTGACGAGGGCATTGCCACCAATGCGGCCTACCTGATTCCCCAGGGCACTGTCCGCGCCATGGTGCGTGGCTTCGGCGAGGGCGACGCCAGTGCCGAGGAGATCGCTGCGCAGCAGGCCGTTATCCGCCAAGGCATGGAGGAAGGCGCCGTGGGCATGTCCTCCGGGCTGACCTACACCCCGGGCATGTACGCCACCACCGAGGAGTTGGCGCAGCTGTGCTCCACTGTGGCCGAGTTTGGCGGTTTCTACGCCCCGCACCACCGTTCCTACGGGAAGGGCGCCCTCGAGGCGTACGACGAAATGATTGAATTGAGCCGCGAAACCGGCTGCGCCCTGCACCTCTCCCACGCCACCATGAACTTTGCCCCGAACAAGGGCCGTGCTCCGGAACTGCTGGGGCTCATTGACCGTGCCCTGGACGACGGCGTGGACATCACCTTGGACACGTACCCGTACCTGCCAGGTGCCACCACCTTGTCGGCGATCCTGCCCAGCTGGGCCTCGGCCGGCGGCAGCCTGCCCACCATGGAACGGCTCCGCGACCCGGACACCTTGATGCGCATTCGTGAAAACGTGGAGATCTACGGTTCCGATGGCTGCCACGGCGTGGTGGCTGAGTGGGAGACGCTGGAAATTTCCGGGGTCAGGAACCCTGACCTGGATGGCTATGTGGGCAAGACCGTGGCCCGGATTGCCGAGGAAACCGGCCAGGACCCCTTTGACGTTTTCGTTGACATCCTGCTGCGCGACGAGATGGCCACGGGCATCCTGCAGCACGTGGGCCACGAGGAAAACGTGCAGGCCATCATGGTGCACAAAACCCACACCGGCGGTTCCGACGGCATCCTTGTTGGCGGCAAACCGCATCCGCGGGCCTGGGGCACGTTCCCGCGCTACCTGGGCCACTACAGCCGCGAACTGGGACTGCTGACCCTTGAGGAAACAGTCAACCACCTCACCGGCCGCCCCGCCGCACGTCTCAAGCTCGTGGACCGCGGCCTGGTCCGGGCCGGCTACGCCGCGGACCTTGTGCTCTTTGACCCGGAAACCGTCAACGCCACAGCCACCTTTGCCGAGCCGCGCCAGGCCGCAGCCGGCATCCACTACGTCTTTGTCAACGGCGTTGCCGCCATCGCGGCAGGCAAACCCACCGGTGCACGCGCCGGCCGGGCCCTGCGCCGCACCCAGGAAGGAACACGAACCACACCATGAACAATCTTGAATTTATTGCCCGGCTCGAAGCAGACCGCACCATCGCAGTAGTGCGCGCCCCGGACATTGCCGACGCCGCAGAACTATGCCGAGCCCTCGTGGCAGGCGGCATCACCGGGGTCGAGCTGACCTACACCACCCCCAACTTGCTCAAGCACGTTGCCCGTGCCGCCGAAACCGCCGCCGAACACGGTGCCGTGGTGGGTGTGGGCACTGTCCTCACCGCCGAGCAGGCCAAGGCAGCCATCGATTCCGGCGCCCAGTTCCTGGTGACACCGGGCATCCGCCCCGAGGTGGCCAAGGTTGCCGCGGACGCCGGCATCCCCTTCGCCCTGGGCGCCCTGACCCCCACGGAGGTGGCCATGGCGCTTGACCTGGGCTCCGCCGTCGTAAAGATCTTCCCGGCCAGCGCCATGGGCCCGGCCTACCTGAAGGACCTGCAGGGCCCCTACCCGGGCGTCAAGCTGCTGCCTTCCGGCGGAATCAACGCGGCCAATGCACAAGACTTCCTCGCCGCCGGCGCACTCGCCGTCTGTTGCGGCACGGCAGTGGTGCCGCCCGCCGTCGTGGCTGCCGGAACCTGGGCAGACATCACAGCACGCGCTGCCGCATTCACCAGCATTCTTCGCTAATCATCTTCTTTCGAAAGTTCCTCCCATGACAGAGTTTGTTAATTGGCTGCACCACGACACGGCGGGGCTCCTGCTCCTGGCCGGCGTGGGCATTGCCGTCCTGCTGGTCTTGATCATCAAGGTCAAGCTGGAACCCTTTATTGCCCTTCTGGTGGTGGGTGTCCTGGTGGCACTGGCCGGCGGTGTGTCCGTGCAGGACCTGGTCGGTTCGGCCACCAAGAGCAGCGACGCCATCATTGAAAAGGGCTTCGCCGGGATCCTTGGCCACATCACCGTCATCATCGGCCTGGGCACTGTGCTGGGCGCCATCCTGGAACGCTCAGGCGGCGCCGAGGTGCTGCTGGGCCGGCTCGTCAAGATCTTTGGCGAAAAGGGCACGCCCCTGGCCATGGGTATTACGGGTTTTGTGCTGGGTATCCCGGTCTTCTTCGACATTGGCATATTCGTGTTGGCGCCGCTGGTTTATGTGGCCGCCATCAAGGGCGGGAAGTCGCTGGCCCTGTACGCCTTGCCGCTGCTTGCCGGCTTGTCAGTCACCCACGCATTCCTGCCTCCGCACCCGGGCCCCGTGGCCGCTGCCGGGCTTTTCCACGTGGAGCTGGGATGGATCATCATCATGGGCTTGGCCTGCGGTATTCCGGCCTGGTTTGCCTCCGGCATTCTCTGGGGGACCTGGATTGGCAAGCGCGTCATGGTGAACGTGCCTGAGGACAGTGTTATTGAGGAATCGGATGAGGCCAAGGCCCTCGGCGATCCCGGCCTGGGCACCGTGCTGCTGGCCATCGGCACCCCGATGATCCTGATCCTGGGCGGCACCTTTGGAAACATTGCGCTGCCCGACGGCGGCCTGCGTACCACCTTGCAATTCCTGGGCAACCCGGCCATCGCCCTGACAGTGGCCGTGCTGCTGGCCATGTGGCTGCTTGGCACGCGCCGCGGCATGAGCCGGGACGAACTGGCCGAGCTGACATCAACGTCGCTGCGACCTGTCGGCATGATCCTGCTGGTGGTGGGTGCCGGCGCCTTCTTCGGTGCCGTCCTTGGTGCAACCGGTGTGGGCAAGGCCGTCGCCGACTCGCTGTCCACGGCTGGCTTGCCGCTGCTGCTCTCCGCGTTCGTCATCTCCGCCGGAATGCGCATTGCCCAAGGCTCGGCGACAGTGGCCATTGTGACCACCGGCGGCATCCTGGCCCCCAGTGTTCTCGCCGCCGGGTATTCGCAACCGCAGCTGGCCCTGATTGTCATGGCGATTGCCTCCGGTTCCGTCATTGCCAGCCACGTCAACGACGGCGGCTTCTGGATCATCTCCAAATACTTCAACATGTCCGTCAAGGACACCTTGAAGACCTGGACTGTGCTGGAAACCGTGCTGTCCATTGTGGGCTTCGGCATGGCTGCCCTGATTTGGCAGTTCGTCTAGCCGCCAACCTTTACGTTCGACGGCGGTCCCTCCAGCCGAGGGCGTGCCAAACGGGTGGGGGAGCATGAAATTTCATGCGCCCCCACCCGTTTGGCACGCCCTCGAGGAAAGTGAGGGGTCGCGGTCGCCGTTTGCATGGTCGAGGTTATCCACAGGAGCGCCACGCCCCCGTTGAATTGGGTTGAATGCAGGGCGATGCTGGATTCATGGAAACGCGCGATCTGGCCAGCAAAATCACCCGGGACTGGCCCGCAGGGAAGACCATTGCCGCGACGGACCAACTGACTGCGGCCGGGCTTGGCCCGCGGGTGTTGAACGCAGCAAGGGCGTGCGGCCTGCTGTTTCGCATCAGGCACGGTGTCTACATCCGACTGGTGGAGTGGCAGCAGAAGACGCCGTGGGAGCAGGACATGCTCAGACTTCGCGCCCATGCCCTGGCCACTCACGGAAACGCCTGCTACAGCCATCTCAGCGCCGCCCGTTTGCTGGGGTTGCGGGTGTGGAATGCAGGCCGCGAGATACACGTGAGCTCACCTTCTTCCCTATCGTCCACCAGTAAGGTTCGGGGCGTCACAGTGCACCGGCGTACGGTGTCCCCGGAACAGCTGATGCGGATTCGGCGCCGTCACATGGGGATCGTGAGGCTCACGTCGCTGGAGCAAACCATTGTTGACTGTGCCCGGACATCGCCTTTTGTCACAGCAGTCATCATTGGTGACAGCGGATTGCACCAGGGAGCCAAGATCGAAGCAATGCTCGCGCTGCTGGACACACTTGCCGGCCACCGCGGCGTGGCCGCGGCGCGCAAGGTCATTGACGCACTGGATAGCGGATCAGAGTCAGCAGGGGAAACCCGGACACGATTGTTCATCGCAGGTATGGACATCCCCGCGCCGGAGTACCAAGTGCGGTTGATTGTCCGGGGAAACGCCTACCGGGTGGACGGGGCATGGCGGGACATCAAATTGGCCTTGGAGTTTGACGGCAAAACCAAGTACTTCGACTTCAAACCCACGGATGAGGCCATTTATGAGGAACGGCTGCGTGAACGCGAAATGATGGAGGCGGGGTGGAGCTTCATCCGGGTGGTCTGGGCGGATCTGGCGAACCCCGAACTTCTGCGCCGGCGCATCAAGGCTGCCATGCTGAACGCGCAGCGGCGGATGGTTGACTAAGCGTCTCCACATCGCACTGCAGCGACTGCGTGCCAAACAGGTCAGGGCCCATGAAATTTCATGGGCCCTGACCTGTTTGGCACGCCATCACTGGAGGAACGCAACTTTGGCACGCAGTCACCGTGAAGCGGCGCGGGCACTACTTCAGCAGCGTTGCCGAGCGGCGCGACCCCAGCTTCACCGAGATCCGCAGTCCCACGGCAGCAGCCATGGGCCCCACCTCGCGCACCTTGGACGGCGTCATGCGGGAGGTCAGCGAAGAAACGCTCAGCGCCGCCACCACGACGTCATCGTGGTTGAAGATTGGCGCCGCAACGCAACGCACCTCGGGCTCGTTCTCCCTGTCATCAATCGAGTAGCCGCGGCGGCGCACGGCGGCGAGTTCCTGGCGCAGTGCTGCCGGATCGGTGATGGTCTTGGCCGTGATGGGCGCCAGCGGCACGGACAGAATCGAGGACACCACCTCCTCGGAGCTGTACGCCATGATCGCCTTGCCCACGGCCGTGCAGTACGCGGGCATGGTGGCGCCCACGCGCGATGCCATGCGCACGGTGGCCTCGTCCTCCACCTTGTCCAGGTACACCACCTCATGGCCGGAGAGGACCACCAGGTGAACCGTGTTGGCAGTCTTGCGCATCAACGCGCGCAGCTCCGCATTGGCGGCGCTGCGCAGGTCCAGCGAATCCAGGTACGACTGCCCCAGCCGCAGACTGCCAAAGCCCAGACGGAACTTCCCGCTTTGCCGGTCCCGCTCAAGGAGGTTCTCATCGATGAGCGGGGTGGTCAGGCGCAGCACTGTGCTCTTGTTGATGCCCGAGCGCTTGGCCAGGTCCAGCAGGGACATGCCTTCCGGGTCGGTGGACTGTTCAGCCACGACGGACAGCAGGCTCAGCGCCTTCCGCAGGGACGACGACGAGTTCCGCTTCTCGCTGCTGTCTTCCGGTTCGCTCACTGGGCTTCGGCGGCCTGGGCTGCTGCCGCCTGCTCCGCCTCGTAGTCCCGCTTCCAACCTGCGACGCCGGGGCGCTGCTGCCAGGGGCGGGGGCCGTCCAGCGGCCGGAACTCCACGCCCATGGCGGAGAGCCGGTCCAGGTGGGCAGGGGAAAGCCGGGCGTGGAAGTCGGCGTAGTCGCGTGTGTCCGGGGTGGACCAAAAAACTTCGGCGATGGCGCTCAACCGGGGGAACGCGGCATAGTCGATGCGCCGTGCCGAGGGGAGGTGCTCGGTCCAGATGTTGGCCTGCGCCCCCAACAGCCGGCCCGGGAAGTCCTTGTCACCGGCGTCGGGCATGGGGTCAAAGTTGTACACCGCCTCAAGGGTGGTGACGAAGCCAACCGGGACGGGTTCCTCTTCAAGGGCCGACTGGCGGTGGTCCAAGTACAGTTTGTGTTCGGGGCACATGACCACATCGTAACCCTTGGCCAGGGCATCCAAGCCGCCTTCGTAGCCGCGCCATGAGGCGACCAGGGCGCCGTCGGGCAGGCCGACGTCGCCAATCTCATCCCATACGCCGGACTTGCGCCCGTTCTGGTGCAGGTGTTCGGCCAGCTGTCCCACAAACCAGCCGTGGAGGCCCGCAACGGACTCGAAGCCCAGATTGGCGGCAGCCTTGAGCGCGAACGGGCTGGCATTCCACTGGTCCAGGGGGACTTCGTCGCCGCCCAGGCTGATCCAGGGGGAGGGGAAGATGTCCATGACCTCATCGAGCACGTCCCGGTAGAACTGCACCGCATAGGCGGTGGGTTCAAGGACGTTTTCGTTAATGCCCCATCGGGTCCACACCTCCAGGGGCCTGCCAGCCAGACCCAGCTCCGGGTAGGCGGCAATGGCTGCCTGGGAGTGGCCGGGCACATCAATTTCCGGGATGACTGTGATGTTCCGGGCGGCGGCGAACGCCACGATCTCGCGCAGGTCTTCCTGGGTGTAGAAGCCGCCGTGCGGGGTGGCGTCAAAGATGCCCGCACGCCAGGCCCCCAGGTTGGATTCCTTGCGCCAGGCGCCCACTTCGGTCAAACGCGGGTACTTCTTGATTTCCACCCTCCAGCCCTGGTCATCGGTCAGGTGCAGATGCAGCACGTTGAGCTTGTGCGCGGCAACGACGTCGATGAAGCGCAGCACATCATTTTTGGGGATGAAGTGCCGGGCCACATCCAGCATGACCCCGCGGTAGCTGAAGCGGGGCCGGTCGGTGATGACGGCCGTGGGCAGCTCCCAGGAGGACGCCGTCGGTGCCTGGCGGTGCGCCGCCGGACCCAGCAGCTGGCGCAGGGTCTGGGCGCCGTACAGGGCGCCGGCGTTGTCTGAGGCCGTGATCCGCACAGCCGTGTCGATGGTCAGCGTGTAGCCCTCGGGTTCCACGGAGGGGTCCAGGGCGAACACGATGGTGGCGGCCGGTGCGTCGGCGGCCGTGGTGCCGGCCAGCTCCCATCCGGTGGCGGCACCGAGCGCGCCCACAAACCAGCGCCGGGCGGCGGCCAGTTCCGGGGATGAGGCCACAGAAGTGGAGTCGTCAAGGCGGAGGGTGGAACCTGTTGCGGTGAAGGAGCCGGGGGCGGGGAGCAAGGAATGCATGGAAGGCCTTTCTTAGCCCTTGACGGCGCCGGCCAGTCCGGAGACGAGCTTGCGCTGGACAGCGATGAAGAAGATGAGGACCGGGATGGTCATGATGACCGAGCCGGCCATGATGGCGCCCCAATCGTTCTGGTCCGGCTTGAAGAAGGTCAGCAGAGCCATGGGCAGGGTGGAGTTTTCCTGGGCCGAGATGATGAACGTCTTCGCGAACAGGAAGTCGTTCCACGTGGAAATGAAGGCAAACACCGAACATGCCACCACGCCCGGGGCCACCAGCGGAAACAGGACCGAGCGGACAAAGCGGAAGCTGCTGGCGCCGTCGAGCTTGGCGGCCTCCTCCAGCTCCAGCGGCACCGCGGCCACAAAGCCGCGCAGCATCCAGATGGCGAACGGAATGCTGAAGCCCACATGCACCAGGATCAGCGAGCCCAAGTGGTTCAGGCCGATCGCCGGCATGGTTTCGCCAAAGTTGCGGAACAAGAAGAACAACGGGATGGTCAGGGCCTCCACGGGCACCATCTGGGCCACGAGGATGATAATGAGCAGCTTGGTGCGCATCTTGAAGTTGTAGCGGGTCACGGCCACGGCGGCCAGGAACGCGAAGAGCGTGGACAGGACCACCACGCTGAGTGCCACAATGAGCGAGTTCAAGAAGTATTGGCCGAAGTTGTTCACGTTCAGGACCCGGGCGAACGAGTCAAAGGACGGGGTGAGGGTCCACGGGGTGGAGTCTCCGGCGTCGAGCGCCGTGGCCGGCTTCAGGGCCGACAGCACCATCCAGTACAGCGGGAAGGCGACGGCAACAGCTATGAGCAGGCCGATGATGTTCACGGTCCAGCCCCTGCGGGCGGGGAATATACGACGGCGGGAGGCCGGCTTGGCGGGCCCGTCCAGTTTGAGCGTTGTCACAGGACTTCACCACTCCTTTTGAGTAGTCGCAGGTAAACAAGGGTGATGACCAGCAGCAGGACCGTCATGATGACGCCCAGGGCGGAGCCAAGGCCGTACAGGCTGGCCGCGAAAGCCTGCTGGTAGCCGTACACGTTCAAGACCATGTTTTGGCCGGCAATGCCGCCGCCGCTGGTCATGATGTAGATCTGGGAGAAAATCTTGAAGTTCCAGATGATGGACTGGATGGTCACGATGATGACGATGGGGCGCAGCATGGGCAGCATGATGTTGGAGAAGATGCGCGGCATGGAGGCCCCGTCAAGGCGGGCCGCCTCAATGACTTCAGTGGGAATCGCCTGGATGCCGGCGTAGACGGTGACCATGACGAACGGGAACGAGCACCAGACAACTTCGCTGGCAACCAGGCCAAACGCCGACCACTTCTCATACGTCCAGGAATGATCCACGAATTGGCTCAGCCCAATGCCGGCCAGCATCTTGTTGATCAGGCCCTGGGTGGGATCGAACAGGAACAGCCAGACGGCGCTGCCTGTCACGGCGGGGGTTGCCCACGCGCCGAGCGAGACGGCAAAGAGCGTGTTGCGGACCCACGGGCGCAAACGGGTGGCCAGGACGGCCAGGGCGGAGCCCGTCACCAGGGTGAGAATCACGCAGGCCGAGGCGAAGATGACGGTGTTGGCGAGCACCTGCCAGAATTCCGGGTCCGCCATGAGCGTCCGGTAGTTTTCCAGTCCGATGAAGTCAAGGGGCGCGTTGCCGCTGACCTGGTCCTGGCGGTAGTCGTAGAGTGACACGTTGACCAGCTGGAACAGCGGGTAGCCCATCAGGGCGATCAGCACTATCAGGGCCGGAGCCAGGTACAGCCAGTGCTCAAACCGGCTCACCCCGCCGCGGCGCTTCGTGCGGCGCGGCGACGGGGTGGCCGGCTTCGGCTCCTGCAGGGAAGGCTTTGCGGGAAGTTGAAGGGTCATTTGGTGACTACTTTGCTTCAAAAATCTTGTTCATGGCTGCTGTGGTGTCCTTGGCTGCCGTGGGGACGTCAGCCTTGCCGGTGACAACCTGCTGGTACATGTTGGTGAACAAGCCCTTGGCGTCAACGGTTGACCAGGTCGAGGTGATCGGCACAAAGTTGGTGCCGGCGGCGATCGTGTCAATGAACGGCGCCACGTACGGGTTCTTCTCGGCGACGCTCTTTTGCACATCGGTGAAGGTGGGCAGGTTGCCCATGGCGTCGAACATGGCCAGCTGGGACTTCTTGCTGGCCAGGGCCTGGACGAACTCGTTGGACAGGGTGCTCTTCTTGGAGCTCTTGAAGACGCCCAAGTTGTTGCCGCCGGCAAAGGCCGGGGCAATGGAACCGGCCTCGACGCCGGGAACGGGCACCACGCCGAACTTGTCCTTGAATTCGCTGGCCGCGATGGCCTTGTAGTTGAAGTCGCCACCAATGGTCATCCCGGCCTTGCCCGCAATGAACTGCTGGACGCTGGCGTTGCCGCCAAATTCGGCGCAGGTCTGCGCCGGGCAGATGTCATCCTTCATCAAGTTGGTGTAGGCCGCGATCCCGGCCTGCGACTCGGGTGTGTCCAGCTTCGAGGAGAAAGTGCCGTTGGTGTCTGCCGCGATGGCGCCGCCATGGGCCCACAGGTACGGCATGGCGGAGAACTGTGCCTTGCCGCCTACGGAGATGCCCAGCATGCCAGGGTTCTTGGCGCGCACTGCACGGGCGGCCGTTTCAATCTCCGCCATGGTCTTGGGGACTTCGACGCCGGCAGCCTTGAGGATGTCGGTGCGGAAGTACAGGGCACGGACGCCCACAAACCACGGCACGCCGTAGTTCTTGCCGTCCAGTGCGGTGGTGGCCAGCACCTTGGGATCCAGGTCCTTGCCCTCGTCCCAGGACTTGATGCTGGAGGTGATGTCGGCGAGGCCGCCGGCTGCCACATAGCTGGCCAGGTCTGTGTTGCCGTACTCGGCCACGTCAGGGGCGCTGGAGGGGTCGTTGAAGGCGGCCTTGAACTTCTCGGCACGAGTGTCAACGGGGATGTACTGGACGTCGACTTTGACGTCCTTGTGGGTTGCTTCGAAGTCCTTGATGGTTGCGTTGACCACGGCCGACTTGGGGTCCTGGTTGACTTCGGAGAAGAGCCAGACGCGCAAGGTGCCTGTCTTGTCGTCCTGCGTTGAGGCAGCGTTGTTGGATGTTGGGGGTGCGCAGCTGGTCAGGGCCAGGGCAGCCAGTGTAGCTACGGCGAGCATGCGTGAGATCTTCACGGTTCCTCCAGGGGTGTTGGTCAGGTGTGGGCGCTGGCAGAAATCGCAGCGGGCATGAGATGACATTAGGAGGGCCCGAGGAGTGGGGCGAAGCACATTCCGCATAAGTTTCGCTATGCAAAATCTATATTTGTTATTTGACACGCGTCACACACTTGTGATGTGGGACCTTGTGGTGAAAATGTGTCAAATTCCTTGCTAGTGCTGGAAGGTTTGCCGGTGGCCTAGGCTGGAGTCATGACTTCCGCCCCTGTAACTCTGTGTTTCATGCTCCGTACCCATGAGGGCCGGGAGCAGGTGCTGCTGGGGCTGAAAAAGACTGGCTTCGGCGCGGGAAAAGTTGTGGGGATTGGCGGCCATGTAGAGCCGGGGGAGAGCATTGTTGCGGCGATTTGCCGTGAAGTTGCCGAGGAAACTAGCCTCGTCATTGGGGCGATGGACCTGATTCCTGCGGGCACCGTGGCCTTCGTGTTCCCGGCCAAGCCCGAATGGGACATGTTCACCACAGTGTTCTTGTGCCGGACGTTCGCCGGCGACGCCGTTGAAAGCGATGAAATTGCGCCACAATGGCACCCGGTGGGGGATTTGCCCCATGCGCACATGTGGGCTGATGCCAGCCACTGGCTCCCGGCGTTCCTGTCGGGGGAGCGTGGCCACTGGCGCGTAGTCCTCAATGACGACAATGAAACTGTTGCATCGAGCACCCACACACCGCCACTGGGTGCCGTCCCGGCAGACAGCCGGGGCATGGGCAGCTAGTTTGCTGCCGGGCCACTTGGCATTTATGCGCTTTAGCGGCTTGTCGGCGGTTCACCAACCGCCTGCAAGCCGCTAAAGCGCAGACAAGACCGCCAGGCGCACAAATGCACGTTGGCCAGCTACGGTTTGGCCACGGTCAACAGGAACGTTGAATCTTCCAAGGCGTCCACGCTGTGGCGTGCCATGGGCACCACCAAATGGTCTCCCGGCGAGCCTTCCCATGTGACGCCGCCGGAAACCAGGGCTATGCGCCCGCTGAGCACCTGAATCGTGGCCTCTCCGGGATTGTCGTGCTCGTCCAGCCTGGATCCGGCTGTGAGGGCAACCACCGTTTGGCGCAAGACCCGTTCGTGCCCGCCGTACACCGTTCTGGAACTACGGCCGCTGTTCTTGGTCTTGGCGCCTCCCAAAAGTTCCCGAGCCAGTGCCGTCAGTGATGATTTTTCCACGATGCTCCTTTGAACTGATCGGAAGCTGCCGTACTTTTCCTCAGACTACCCGCAACGGGTGGTTGGCGACACAGTTGTTACCACGTGTCCCGGGAGTGGGCGGTGGACGACGACGGGAGGCCACCCCTCATGGAAAGGTGACCTCCCGCCCGTGGGCACAGGCTCAGGAAGAGTTAGGCCAGGTGGCGCTCCGGCACGCCGTTGTAGGCGCTCAGGGGGCGGATCAGTGCGTTGCTTGCCCGCTGTTCCATGATGTGCGCTGTCCAGCCGGTGATGCGGGAGGCAATGAAAATGGGTGTGAACATGTCCGTGTCAAAGCCCATCAAATGATACGTGGGCCCCGCCGGGTAGTCGAGGTTGGGCTTGATGGCCTTGGCCTCGTCCATGGCCTGTTCCAGCCCGTCGTACAGGCCCAGCATCTCGGGTCGGTCGAAGTGCGCGATCATCTTATCCAGCGCCCCCTTCATGGTGGGCACGCGGGAATCGCCGTGCTTGTAGACGCGGTGGCCGAAGCCCATGACCTTCTTCTTCGCGGCCAGGGCGTCCTCCATCCACGCCTTGGCACGGGCGGCGGCCTCCTCGCGAGACTCCTCCTTGCGGATGCCGATCTCGTCAAAGGTGTGCATGACGGCCTCGTTGGCGCCGCCGTGCAGCGGGCCCTTCAGCGCGCCGATGGCACCTGTCACGGCCGAGTGCAGGTCCGAGAGCGTCGAGGTGATGACGCGTGCAGTAAACGTCGAGGCGTTGAAGGAGTGCTCGGCGTAGAGCACCATCGACACCCGGAAGGCATCCACCACCTCCGGGGCCGCTTCCTCGCCGAAGCTCATCCACAGGAAATTCTGCGAGTAGTCCAAGTCAGCGCGGGGTTCCACCATGGATAAGGAACGACGGCGGCGCTGGTCGTAGGCAACGACGGCCGGGAACTGGGCAAAAAGCGACTTAGCCTTCTCAACCTCGGCCTCCGGGGAGGAGTCCTCGGCCAACGGGTGGTTGGCACCCAAAACGGAGACGGCCGTGCGGGCAACATCCATGGGGTGGCAGTCCAGCGGCAGCAGGTCAATCGCCGCGCGAACATTAACATCAAGCGCACGGTTGGCGCGTTCAAAGGACTCGAACGCGGCCAACTCTTCATCGGTGGGCAGTTCCCCGGTCCACAGCAGCAGTGCCACTTCCTCAAAGGACTTGCTGGCCGCCAATTCCTGCACCGGATAGCCGCGGTACAGCAGCGAGTTGGAGTCCGGGTTCACCTTGGAAACAGCGGTGTAGTCGGCCACAATGCCAGCAAGACCCTTACGAACGTCTTCGTCACTCACAGTTGGTACTCCTTCTTGAAAATGAACTGATGCCTAAAGGTTTGCGCTGTTGCTGTCGGTATCCAGGCCGGGGACCTGAAAATTAAAGATGGACGTATCAAACTGGTTATACGCCCCATAGTCAACTAATTCATAGAGCCGGGCCCGGGTCAACATCTCCGGCACCGCAGCCTTCTGGGTGCCGTCGGCGGATATCGCGTCCAAAACGCGCTCGGCCGCACCCATGGCACTGCGCAGCAGCGTGACCGGGTAGATGATCATGGCCACGCCGGCCGCGGCCAGCGCATCCCGGGTGAACAGTTCGCTCTTGCCAAACTCGGTCATGTTCGCCAACACCGGCACGTTGACCGCCTTGCACACGGCCTCAAATTCGGCCACGCTTTTCATGGCTTCGGGGAAGATGGCATCCGCTCCGGCGTCAACGAGAGCCTTGGCACGGTCAATGGCAGCATCCAGGCCTTCCACGGCGCGGATGTCGGTGCGGGCCATGATCAGGAAGTTTTCATCCCTGCGGGCATCGGCGGCGGCGGCGATACGCTTGATCGCCGTATCCAAATCCACCATGTTCTTGCCGTCGAGGTGGCCGCAGCGCTTGGGGTTGAACTGGTCCTCAATGTGGCAACCGGCCAGCCCGGCATTTTCCAGCTCCTGGATGGTGCGGGCCACATTCATGGGCTCGCCAAAACCGGTGTCGGCGTCGATCAGGCACGGCAAGTCCGTCATGCGCGCAATCTGACCACCGCGGGCGGCCACCTCGGTCAGCGTGGTCATGCCAATGTCCGGCAACCCCAAATCGTTGGCGAGGACAGCGCCGGAGATGTACACGCCGTCGAACTTCTTTTCCTCAATGAGGCGCGCCGAGAGCGGGTTGAACGCGCCCGGGAACTGGACAGCAGCGCCCGGAACCAGCATGGCGCGCAGGTCACGGCGCTTCTGCTCAGGAGTTTTCTTGGAATACAGCATGTTAGAACAACCCCTTCGGTCCCTTGGCGAGATCCACGACGCCGGGAGCTGCGGTGATGTTGAGCTGGCCCAGTTCCCCGGCGGCCAGGTGGGGAAGGTTCTCTGCTGCCGCGATGAAGCGGTTGATCTCGGCTTCCTCCACCAGGCCAGCGGCCAGGGTGCGGAACTTGTTGATGTACTGCTCGCGGGCAAAGGGCCGGGCGCCGAGCGGGTGGGCGTCAGCGACGGCGATGGAGTCCGTGATGAGCGTGCCGTCATTGAGCGTGATCTCCACAGTGCCGCCGAAGGCCTTCTCGGCAATGTCCAGGGAGTGGTAGCGGCGCGTCCATTCGGCGTCCTCTTCCGTGGTGACCTTGTGCCATAGCTCCACGGTGTCGGGGCGGCCAGCGCGCTCGGGGGAGTAGGAGTCCACGTGGTGCCACGCGCCGTCCTGCAAGGCCACCGTGAAGATGTACGGGATGGAGTGGTCAAGGGTTTCCCGTGACGCGGTGGGATCGTATTTCTGCGGATCGTTGGCGCCGGAGCCGATCACGTAGTGGGTGTGGTGGCTGGTCTTGATCAGCACGCTTGCGACATTGGCCGGGTCTGTGGCCTCGGGGTGCTCGCCGTGGAGCTTGCGGGCCAAGTCGATCCAGGCCTGGGCCTGGTACTCGGCGGAGTGTTCCTTTGTATACGTGTCCATGATGGCGCGCTTGGCTTCTCCGGCGGCCGGCAGGGGGACGGTGTACTGGGCGTCGGCGCCGTCGAGCATCCAGGCGATGACGCCGTCTTCGCCCTCGTAGATCGGCACCGGTGAGGTCTGTCCGCGCATGGCACGGTCGGCAGCTTCAACGGCCATCTTGCCGGCGAAGGCGGGGGCGTGTGCCTTCCACGTGGAGATCTCGCCCTTGCGTGACTGGCGGGTGGCCGTGGTGGTGTGCAGGCCCTGGCCCACGGCCTGGAAGATGGTTTCCACCTCAAGGTTCAACAAGGTGCCAATGCCGGCGGCGGCCGACGGGCCCAGGTGGGCCACATGGTCAATCTTGTGCTTGTGCAAGCAGATGGCCTTCACCAGGTCCACCTGGATCTCGTAGCCGGTGGCAATGCCGCGGATCAGGTCAGCGCCTGAGGCTCCGGTGTGCTGGGCGACGGCCAGGATCGGCGGGATGTTATCGCCGGGGTGGGAGTACTCGGCGGCCAGGAAGGTGTCATGGTAGTCGAGTTCACGCACGGCCACGCCGTTGGCCCAGGCCGCCCACTCGGGGGAGACTTTTTCGGTGATGCCGAAGACGGAGGCGCCGGAGCCGCCGGTGGAAGGGGCGTGGGTCAGTGCCTGGGCGCGGGCCGCAACAATGGGGCCACGGTTCAGCGAGGCGATCGCCACGGACGCGTTGTCAATGACACGGTTGATGATCATCTCGGTGACCTCGGCCGTGACGGCCACGGGATCGGCGGCCACGGTGGCGATCTTGTGTGCCAGCTGGTCCTGCCGGGCCAGGTTCTCTTCGCTCTTGTAAACGCGGACGTTGTGCTCAATGGTCATGGTGTTCCTTGTCTAAGGGTGCTTTGAAAATTTAGTGTGTGGTGCTCAGCAGGTGGCGCAGGCTGTTGTCCAGGTGGACAGTGGTAGCCGCGCTGGCCACGGCGGGCTTGCCGTGGGCAATGGCCAGAGCAATCGCCGCATGTTCGCGGGCTGCATCACGGAGCCGGGTGGGGTTGTCCTTGCCCAGACGCCGCACACGGACAAGATGGACGCGCAGGTTCTTCAGCGCCTGGGTCAGGTAGTGATTGCCGACGGCGGCATCCACCGCGATGTCGAGCTCGCCGGCCAGCTGATAATAGTCAGTGCGGGCGGGGTCCTGGGCCGTAATCAGCTCACCGGCGTTGGTGAGTTGGTGGTGCAGGGCCAAGAAGATCTCCGGATCGCAACGCTGGGCGGCCAATTCTGCTGCCCTGCATTCAAGGGCGGAGCGGAGCTCGAAGAGTTCATCCAGGTGGTCAAGGGAAATTTCGCTCACCACCATGCCACGACCGCTTTGCGGTTCGGTCAGCCCCTCAGCGGTGAGCTTGGCCAGTGCTTCGCGGATGGGGGTGCGGGATACTCCCAAGCGTTCGGAGAGTTCAACCTCTCCCAGGACGGTTCCCGGAGTGAGGTGCCAGTTGATGATGTCAGCGCGCAAGGTGACATAGGCACGTTCGCTGGCTCGCATGGACCCTCCTCGGTGAGTCAGACATCCGGACCGGGCGTGGTGGATGTGCAGTACAGAACACAATACCCGCTCAGTGTATACAAAGAACAGTCCATTTAGGCAATATTTGCAAAATATCCAGCAGAAATTCATTCTGTGTATACATTGGTTCTTGTCATGGGCTGAACCGCGACTGTAGCATGGCTCACATCACATCAACGTGGATGGAGAACCACCATGGCATTGGACGCCTTAAGCTACCGGGATGAATACCAGCGCAGTATGAGCGATCCTGACGGGTTCTGGCTCCAGGCGGCGCAGGCCGTTGATTGGGTGGTGGCACCTACTCAGGGACACAACAAGGAACAAGCGCCGCGCGGTCGTTGGTTTGCCGACGGTGAACTCAATACTTGCTACAACGCCCTGGACAGGCATGTTGAGGCGGGGCGTGGGGAGCAGCCGGCCCTGATTCACGATTCAGCCATGCAGGATACGCAACGTGTCTACACCTACGCCGAGCTTACCGACCTGGTGGCTCGCTTTGCCGGTGTGCTCCGGGAACAAGGGGTAGGCAAGGGCGACAGGGTACTGATCTACCTGCCCATGATTCCCGAGGCCGCCATTGCCATGCTGGCCACCGCACGCCTCGGAGCGATCCACTCGGTGGTGTTTGGCGGGTTCGCCGCCAGTGAGCTGGCCGTGCGCATCCAAGATGCCGGGCCCACAGTTGTTGTCACCACCTCAGGAGGGTTGGAGCCCAACCGACTCGTCGAGTACCTGCCCACCGTCCACGAAGCACTGGCCAAAGCCGGGGTCCCCCAGCTGCCGGTGATCATCAAGCACCGTGATGGCTTTGCAACCGATCCTTCCGCCCTCGGTCTGAATGCCATGGATTGGGACACTGCGCTCGCAGCCACCGAACCCGCCGCGCCCGTGCCGGTGAAGGCGACCGACCCGCTCTACGTGCTCTACACCTCCGGAACCACCGGGGCTCCCAAGGGTGTGGTTCGCGATAATGGGGGTCACGCCGTCGCACTTCTATGGACCATGTCCAACCACTACGATATTGGACCGGGCGATGTCTGGTGGACGGCCTCCGATGTTGGCTGGGTGGTGGGGCATTCCTACATTGTGTACGGGCCGCTGCTGGCCGGGGCCACGACCGTGATGTATGAGGGCAAGCCCGTGGGCACCCCCGACGCCGGTGCGTTTTGGCGTGTCATTGAGCAGCACAAGGTCAAGGCGCTGTTCACGGCGCCCACCGCGCTGCGGGCCATCCGCAAGATGGATCCGGAGGCTGCACTGTTGGAGAAGTACGACGTCGGCAGCCTCCAAACGCTGTTCACCGCGGGCGAGCGCTTGGACACCGATACCTATCATTGGGCCGGCAAGGTACTCGGAGTGCCGGTCGTTGACCACTGGTGGCAGACCGAAACCGGCTGGGCCATTGTGGGCAATCCACGCGGGCTGGAGCCCCTGCCACTGAAGGCAGGCTCGCCCACGGTGCCGATGCCCGGCTTTGACCTGCGGATTGTGGACGGCATGGGCGTCGACGCAGCCACGGGGGAGGAGGGCAACATTGTGCTTGGCCTGCCGCTGCCTCCGGGCACGCTGCCCACGCTGTGGAATGACGATCAGCGCTTTATCGATTCCTACCTGAGCGCCTTTGAGGGCTTTTACGTCACGGGCGATTCCGGCTACCAGGACGAGGACGGTTACGTGTTTGTCATGGGTCGCACCGACGATGTCATCAATGTGGCCGGCCACAGGCTCTCCACCGGCGCCATCGAGCAGGTCATCGGCACGCACCCGGCCGTGGCCGAATGTGCCGTCATTGGTATTGCCGACCCGCTCAAGGGTCAAAAGGCCGTGGGGTTCGTGGTCGTTAAGTCCGGCGTTACGCTGGCACCGGAGGAGCTGAAAAAGGAGCTGGTAGCACTGGTGCGGCGCGAGATTGGGCCCGTGGCCGACTTCAAAATGGCGGTAGTGGTGGATGCCCTGCCGAAGACCCGTTCCGGAAAGATCCTGCGCAAGACCATGCGCCAAATTGCCGACGGCGACGACTATGCGGTCCCGTCCACCATCGAGGACCCCGCCGTCATTGATGCGCTCGTCCCGGTCCTGCGCCCGAGGTAGAGCCCTGAGCCAGGGCAGGGCGGTCATGAGCGGCCGGGTTCAGGCGGTGTTGTTAACCACGAAGCTCCAGACGTTGCCGATCCGTAGCGGCAACGTCTGGAGCTTCGGTGCGTTCTTAGCGCAGCCGTTGGTGAGCTGCGCGGGCACGGTTGAAGAGTTACTGGGCCAAAGTATGCGACGCTGTCTCGCTACCCTCTCCGGCTTCCACTGTTTCGTCTGCCGGATCCTGCGCCTGTGTGCCGAGCTTGCCGCGGGTGAGCTTGTTCATGATCAAGGCGATGGCACCATCGCCGGTCACGTTCGTTGCCGTACCGAAGCTGTCGAGCGCGATGTAGGCCGCGAACATGAGCCCCACCTCGACCTCGCCGAAGCCGAGCATCTGGGCGAGCAGGCCGGCGGCTGCGGCGATCGCGCCGCCGGGAACGCCCGGGGCGGCGATCATCATGACGCCAAGCATCAAGATGAACGGGAAGTACGCGCCGAACGTGACGTCACCGCCGGTGAGCAGCAGCACCGCGATCGAGAAGCAGGTGATCTTTACCATTGAACCTGACAAGTGAATCGTGGCGCACAGTGGGATGACAAAGCCCGCAACAGAATCGGAGACACCGTTCTTCTTGGTTGACGCGAGGGTTACTGGAATCGTTGCGGCCGAGGATGACGTGCCAAGCGCCGTGAAGTAGGCATCACGCATGTTCCACAGCGCCTTGAGCGGGTTGATTCCAGCCATCATGCCCGCGATCGAGTACTGCAGGAGCAAGACGACAAAGGTCAATGCAAAGGAGACGAGGGCCACGAGCAGGAACTTCGTCACGACAGTCATGGCGGAGCCGCTCGCTGAGAGGTCCATGAAGATGCCGAAGATGAACAGTGGCAGCGCGGGCACGATGATGCGCCGGATCACGGACTCGATGATCGTGCGGAACTCGATGGCTCCGCGAAAGAGCACCTTGCTGTGGAATGAGGTAACGCCGATGCCGATCACGAACGCGAGCACGAGTGCGCTCATGACGCCAATCACTGGCTCAAGGACAATCTCGGTCGCCGAGTCGCCGGCGGCACCCACGACCGTCAGGTACGGTGTGAAACCTGATCCGGATTCATCGCCAAGGGCGTCGAGGCCGCCGCCGGCCAAGGTTGAGGTGAAGACCCAGCGGCTCACGAAGTAAGCGAGCAGCCCCGCCAGGATCGTGGATCCGTAAGCGATCATGGCAGTGATCCCGAGCCACTTCCCGGCGCCTTTGCCGAGCTCAGCGATTGCGGGCGTAACGAGCCCCACGATGATCAGTGGCACGATAAAGCCCAGGAACCCCGAGAAGATTGAGTTGTACGTCAGGAATGCCCCGCCGAGCCACGCGGGGATGAACGGCCGGTCAGAATGCCCAGGACGATAGATATGATGATCCACCCGAGCAGGGGGATCGATTTCAGCAGCTTCATTGGGGCCTCAAGATCACGGGATGGGGGGCGCACGGTAGTGCGCGAATGGATTGTGGCGCGAAACACGCCTCAGCAATACTAAGCGGTGCGGGCCATTCCCCGAAATCAGGTGCCCGTCGCCTAACTCCTTTACCGCGCGGGAGGGCGCGGCGAGCGACTCCTCTCTCAACGGAGGCGGGACCAGCTGTACTCCAACTCCGGCCGGCCGGGGGAGCCGTGCCTTGGGGCCTTGCTTGCGGATCCGGTCTCGACCAGGTGATCCAGGTAGCGCCGCGCCGTGACACGTGACATGGCCAGGCCCGCTGCGGCTTCGGTGGCTGATGCCGGCTGTTCCCGGGTTCGCAGCCAGTCCGCCACGGCGCTGAGCGTCTCGGGCAACATGCCCTTGGGCAGCGTCAACTTCCCGGTGGGGCGCAGCTGGGACAACGCCCTGTCAACGGCATCCTGCGACGTCTGCGTCCTGTCCGCCAAGACAGCGTGATAATTGCGGTAGTTCTCCAACTTTTCCCTGAACGCGGCAAAGGTAAAGGGTTTGATCAGGTATGCCGTAATGCCCAAGGCGATGGCAGAACGCACCACATGGACATCCCGCACCGCCGTGATGGCCACAACGTCTGGGACCAGTCCCAGCCCGTGGATGCGCCGCAGCAGGTCGAGCCCGTGGCCGTCGGTCAGGTTCATGTCCAACAAAATTAGCTGGATGGTGGGGGTGGCGGGGTCATTCAAGACCGCCAATGCCGCCCCCATGCCGTGCGCTGCGGCCACCACCTCAAAGCCGTCCAGCCGCCGGACATAATCTGCGTGCGCAGCCAGCGCGATGGGCTCATCGTCCACCACGAGCACTCGGATGGGGGATGGGCCGGTCATTGATTTCCTCGATTTTCAGACGTGGTTTCGAAAGGAGGGCCAAGGGGCACGACGGCGGTCATGACGGCGCCGCCGTCGTTCTCGGCCGTGATGGTGCCTCCCAGTGCGGCGGTGGCCCGGCGGATGAGGGCAATGCCATAGCCGCGCCCGCCAGGGGCCACAGACGCTTTGTCAGTGGTGCCGATGCGCCCGAGCACGTCAAGATCGGTGGTGGGCAGACCGGGGCCATTGTCTGCCACGGTGAGGGTCAGGGTGCCCTCGGCCACCAGAAGGTCAACCCAAACGGTGGGGGGTTGAGAAGCTGACTGTGCGGCGGTGCCGGATGCATCCGGGCTTTGCGCCGCCGCGTCGATGGCGTTGTCCACCAAGTTGCCCAGCAGTGTCACCAGTTCGCGGGTGTCCAAGGTGTCCGGTGGCAAGGTCCCGGAAGCTGTGAGCGCAAGTGTCACCCCGCGTTCATCGGCCTGGGCGCGCTTGCCCAGCAACAGTGCGGCGAGGAACGGCTCGTCGAAGGTGTCCACAAACTCTCCGCCAAGGTGCACATTCTCTAAATGTTCGGACGTGGCAAAGGCCAAGGCTTCACGGGGGCGGTCCAGCTCGATCAAGGAAATGATGGCGTGCAAGCGGTTTGCGTGCTCGTGCGTTTGAGAGCGCAGCGCCTCCACCAGTGTCTGGGTGCTGCTGAGGCTGCCCGCCAGGGCCGTCAATTCGGTGTGATCACGCAATGTTGCCACGGTGCCGGCCGGACTGTTGCTGCCCGGTGCCCGGGCCGGACGCTGGCTGACCACCAGCAGACGGTCGCCGGCCAGGTGGACTTCGTCGGTGGCCGTGCGCCCGCTGGCCAACAGTTCCCTCAGCGACTCGGGCAGCCCCAGTGAATCCAACGTGGGCCGCGCGGCAGCTGACCCGGTGCTGTGGGAGGCAGCGGTGCCCCTGGACGCGCCACTGCCCTTGGTTCCGGCGGTGCGCCTGGATGGGCCACTGCTCGCAGTGCCGGAACCGGGTGAGTCAATGCCCAGCAAGAGGGCGGCATGGTCGTTGTAGAGGACCATGGTCTCGCGCGTGTCCACCAGAATCAGGCCCTCGCGCACGGAATGCAGCACCGATTCGTAGTAGGCAAAAAGCTGCCCCAGTTCCTCGGGACCCCAGCCAAAGGTCACGCGTTTAAGGTACCGGCCCAGGGCCCATGCGGCCAGCGATCCCGCCAATAATAGCGCCGCGGCCAGACCCAGCACCGCCGGGATCCGGGCTGCTACGAGCACCTGGACGTTGTTGACGGTCACGCCCGCGGCCACCATGCCGGTGACGGTCCCGGCCGCGTCCTTGATGGGCACAATGACGCGTACCGACGGGCCCAATGTGCCAGCGGTGGTCTCAAAATACGTGTTCCCCGCCCGTGCCTGGGCAATGGAACCGACGTATGGTTTGCCGATTTCCTCCGGGTTGGGGTGGGTCCAGCGGATGCCTTGCGGGTCCATGATGGTGATGAAATCCACGTGGGCATCGCGCATGACTGCCTTCGCGTAGGGCTGCAGGGTGGCCTGCGGGTTCGGTTCCGACGCGGCCGCGACCACAACCGGCGAATCCGCCATGGCGGTGGCGACCGAGAGCATGCGCTGGCGGGTCTGCTCATATGTCCGGGAGCCGGCGTCGGACACCATGACAATGGCCAGAACAGCGGTCAGGAGCACCACAAAGAGCAGGTTGGCAACGAAGAGCCTGCGGGCAATACTCCAGCCTCGCCAAAACATGTTTCACCTTTCGTGCGACCAATATGAACACAACGGTGAGATAAGTCACGTTCCCGGGCAATCTTGTGTGAGGCGGATCGCACGCCCACCCACCAATGCTAATCACCAGTATCACAAGGAGTCACCATGAGCTCTCAAGGACGAGGGACCGCCACAGCCACAAAGGCTACGCGCCGCAGGATGGACAAAACCCATTGGCTGTATATCGCAGTCATCGCGGCGGTGGTTTTCGGTGCGGCGATCGGCTTGCTGGCCCCCGAACTCGGCAAGGCCCTCAAGCCGTTGGGGACCATGTTCATCTCGCTGATCAAGATGGTCATTGCGCCCATCATTTTTTGCACCCTGGTGATTGGTGTTGGCTCCATTGCCAAGGCCGCAACAGTGGGCAAGGTGGGCGGCTTGGCGCTGCTGTACTTCATGACCATGTCCACCGTTGCGCTGGGCATCGGCCTGGTGGTGGGCAACATCATCCACCCCGGCGCCGGCCTGCACCTGAAGCCTTACGAAGCTTCCGGCGGTGCCGAGGAGAACTCCACGGTGAAGTTCCTGATGGAGATGATCCCGGGTGACATCCCCGTGCTGCCCACCCTGGTGCTGGCGCTCATGGTCGGTTTCGCCGTGCAGTCCCTCGGGAAGTCCGGGGAACCGGTGCTCAACGCCGTCAAGCACATCCAAAAAGTGGTGTTCAAGCTGATGACCATGATCATGTGGCTTGCCCCGATAGGCGCCTTTGGTGCCATTGCCGCCGTGGTTGGCGCCACCGGCTGGGCCGCCATTGGCTCCATGGCCATCCTCATGGGCGCGTTCTACCTGACCTGTGCCCTGTTCATCGTGGTCATCCTTGGCAGCCTGTTGCGTCTCGTCACCGGTCTGAACATCTTCGCCTTGATGCGCTACCTGGCCCGCGAGTACCTGCTGATCTTCGCCACATCCTCCTCCGAATCAGCCCTGCCGCGCCTGATGGCCAAGATGGAGCATGCAGGAGTGTCCAAGCCGGTGGTTGGCATCACCGTTCCCACCGGCTACTCCTTCAACCTTGACGGCACGGCCATCTACCTGACCATGAGCGCCCTGTTCATCTCCACCGCCATGGGCCTGCCCATGAACCTCGGCGAGCAGATCGGCCTGCTGGTCTTCATGGTCATCGCCTCCAAGGGTGCTGCCGGTGTGACCGGTGCAGGGTTGGCCACACTTGCCGCCGGCCTAGCCGCCCACAAGCCGGTCCTGCTCGACGGCATGGGAGTGATTGTCGGCATCGACAAGTTCATGTCCGAGTGCCGCGCCCTCACCAACTTCACTGGAAACGCCGTCGCCACCTTGCTGATCGGCAAGTGGACCAAGGAGATTGACATGGACAAGGCCCGTGAAGTGCTCTCCGGCCGGGACCCCTTTGATGAGATGTCCCTGGATGAAGACGGCCACGGCACCGGGCACGACGGCGGCCCGTCCGTTACGTTGCCAGCTCCCAGTGAAGAGCGGGTCCCGGCCCGCGTGTAGCTGCCGTAGCCGCACAGCGAACGTACAGCAGGTGACAATGTTTGGCGCAAACATTGTCAACTGCTGTACGTTCGCTGTGGTTTCGCGGGGGAGATTTACTTCGCAGCTGCTGTCGCTGCTGGTGTGCCAAATAATCCGCCATCCTTGGCTGATTTGGGTTTGCGCACGTGCGTTCCCCACAAGAAGGCCAGGTAGGAGAGTGTCAGCTGGGCCGGGAACGCTACGGCGGGCACGCCGCCGGAGATCAGGCAGATCAGGACCGGCAGCAACACAATGAGGGTCAGGTCCGGGCCGGACAAAAAGGACCGGATGGCACCGGTGGGGATGGGGCCCGTGGGGGAGGCGACGGCGGGCATGTTCCAGTCAGGTGCAGGCCTGAAGGCGGCCCGCAAGGTGGCGGCCCCCAGCCCCGGACCCGCAAAGATGGCCAAAATGAGCAGGGCCGGTGAACCCACTCCCAGGGCCAGCAACAAGCCAAGGCACACTGCAGCCCAGATCGTCATGGCCACGGCAGGAAGCACATAGTGCACCCGGCGCACCACCTTCGCCGGCAGGGGCATGAGCGCGTCGACAGCCGGATTGCCCGCGGCAAAACGAGCGGTTGCGCCAAGGGCTGTGGCAGCAAAGTAGGCGCACAGGAAAAGCACCACGGCTATCAAGATGGCATTGCCCAGAAACTCAACGGCAGCCAGTGACGCGGGGACGGCGGCGAGCACCAGTACGCGCAGCAGGGTGCTGGGGGAGCGCAGGGCCATGGTTGCATGGGTGCTTAGCAACGTCTTGACGCTGCGTGAGGTGGCGGAGCCTTTCTTGAAAACCATGGGGAGTCGCAGCTTGCTGCGGCCCACGGCAGGGCCCGTGCTCAGGGAGCGTGAGAGCTCAGTGGCATCCATGGACAGCAGGGAACTGGCAGCGTAGGCGCCGGCGGCCGCACTGGCCTTGAGCTGCGCTGTGGTGATGCGCTCAAGGTTCACATACACCAGGGTCAGCAGCCCCAGCGCAAGAGCCACCAATAGCAGCGGCCAGCGTGCGCCGTCGGCCACCAAGAGCGGCCAGCTGGTGGGCAGGTACTCCATCCAGGCAGTCTGGGTGGCTGTCACCGCACCGGAACCGGCCACATTGTTGTACAGTGCCGTGGCCACCAAGGTCAGTGGCGCCACCAGGGTGACTGCCCCCATGACGGTCTTGAGCCAGGCGCCGGAATTGGTGATTTGACACCACCCCGCCACACCATGGAGAAGCCAGGCCAGGCCCACGCCGCACAGTGCCGCCAGGGCGATGTTGCCGGCAGCCGGATGGTCCGCCATGCCCAGAGCCAACGGCACCACCACCAAGATGGCGGCAATGGTTGGCCACAGCAGCGATTTTAGAAAGCCTGGCTGGATGAAACCCCTGCGCCGGACAGGCAGCCCCAGCCACCACGCGGTCTGCGGCAAGGTCATGGCCA
Source organism: Arthrobacter glacialis (assembly GCF_002909415.1). Taxonomy (NCBI): domain Bacteria; kingdom Bacillati; phylum Actinomycetota; class Actinomycetes; order Micrococcales; family Micrococcaceae; genus Arthrobacter; species Arthrobacter glacialis. The sequence continues at coordinate 41,221 of NZ_PPXB01000009.1, forward strand.
CCGGACCCATGGTCATCTCAACGCTCAGCAACGCAGCAGCCAGGGCCAGCAGCACAGTGGCGCTCGCCTGCAGCAGCGTCACCGAGTGGAAGCCCGGCGCAACGGCTGTTACCGCCAATGCCGATTCGGTGCCCACACCCAGGCTGTGGCGCAGGGCAACAATGAGCGCCCCGGCCATGGCCAGCAGTGTCAAGCCGCCCAGAATGGAGGTGTACACCTCGGAGATGAGCTCCATCAGCCCGCCCTGGGTGCGGCTCAGCCCGGCCCTGAAGGTGTACTGCCGGATTTCCCTGGCACTGAAGCGCTCACGTGTTTGTATGCTCATGGGTGGCTACTCCGCGTACGGGTTCTCGGAGGCGATGGCCGCAGCCGCACGCTGGGGCGTCATGACATGAATGGTGTCGGCAACAAACAGGGCTTTGGTGGCCACCGTGGTGAGGAAGTCCGGATCGTGGGTGACCACCAGCAAAGCCAGGCCGGCATCCACCTCGGCCCGCAGCCTGGTGGCCAGCTTGTGCCGCATGGCCGTGTCCAGGCGCTGCTCGGGCTCGTCCAGAACCAGCAGGGAGCGGGGCCGCACAAAGGCCGATGCCAGCAGCATGCGCCGGCGCTGCCCAGAGGAGAGGTTGTACGGCCGCGACTTAGCCTGCTCCGAGAGGCCAAAGAACTCCAACTCGGCGGCGATGACGTCCTCGACATCCTCCACCCCGTGCCCGGCGGAAACAATGGCAAGATGCTCCTCCACCGTGAGGGCGGGGAAGAAGGCATCGTCATCAAACACCACGGCCACTTCACGGCGGAAGTCCAAGGTTCTGTCATCCACCTCGGCGCCGTTGATAAGGGTTGTGCCGGAGAGGGGCTCCAGCTGGCCCACCACGGTCTTGACAACAGTCGATTTGCCCGCGCCATTGGGGCCAACCAAGGCAAGGGACTGGTGCGAGTGGACACTGAAGCTGACCACACCACAGACAGGATTGCCGCTGTAGCCGGCCTGCAGCTTCTCTGCCCGCACCACATCCTTGCGCTGGGCGGGGGTGGAAGGGCTGGCGGCAGAGGAGGGGAGGCGGGGACCGCCGGGGGAGGAATCGGATACTTTGCTCATCACTTCGAAGTATAGGCTGGCACCCCCACCACCAACATTCAGCTTCAACTTGAGGGTCAAGGCTCAAAACCCAACCGGGCTAAATGTTCCAAACATGCCCGCCCAACCCGGTAACCTAGTCACTGGAAGTGATGTAAGGGCAAAGCAGCGAAAGTGTGGACTGACAGGTGAGCAACGAGCAGGGTGCAACGGCACTCGTGGGCGAGGACGTTCTGGGCCCAACCGGACGACCCTTGACGGAATTCCCCGAGCCCCCGGTTCTTACCTCCCATGGCCCGGCACGCATTATTGCCATGGTCAACCAAAAAGGCGGCGTGGGAAAAACGACGTCGACCATCAACCTTGGTGCCGCCCTCGCAGAAGCAGGCCGCAAGGTCCTCCTGGTGGACTTTGACCCGCAGGGCGCGCTGTCTGCCGGCCTGGGCACCAACCCCCACGAGCTCGACATCACCGTGTACAACGTCTTGATGGACCGGAAGGTGGACATTCGTGACGCCATCATCCACACGGACGTTGAGAACATTGACATTCTCCCCGCCAACATTGACCTCTCCGCCGCCGAGGTTCAGCTGGTCAACGAGGTTGCCCGCGAACAGGTCCTGGCCAGTGCCCTGCGCAAAGTTGAGGACGACTACGACGTTGTCCTGATCGACTGCCAGCCCTCCCTTGGCCTGCTGACGGTCAATGCGCTGACTGCCGCGCACGGCGTGATCATTCCGCTGATCTGTGAATTCTTCGCCCTGCGCGCCGTGGCTTTGCTGGTGGAAACCATTGACAAGGTGCAGGACCGCTTGAACCCCGGCCTGCAGGTTGATGGCGTCCTGGCCACCATGTACGACGCGCGGACCCTGCATGGGCGTGAAGTGCTGGCCCGCCTGGTGGAAGCGTTTGGCGACAAGGTGTTTGAAACGGTCATCAAGCGCACCATCAAGTTTGCCGACGCCTCCGTTGCTGCAGAGCCCATCACCTCCTACGCCGCCAACCATCAGGGCGCCGACTCCTACCGCCGGCTGGCCAAGGAACTGATCGCCCGGGGCGGCTCGCCCTAACTTGCTTTCACCATCACAGGCCGCGGGGATCGCGGCACGTACGCAGGGGAGCAGCCCCAAGCGTTTTGAAGTCCGGCTGGATAACTTCACCGGTCCCTTTGACTTGCTCCTTGGCCTGATTTCCAAACACGAACTGGACATCACCGACGTGGCCATCGCCACCGTCACGGATGAGTTCATCAGCTACCTGAAGGCACTCCAGTCATTGGGGCAGGAGTGGGCGTTGGATGAGGCCAGCGAATTCCTTGTCCTGGCTGCGACCCTTTTGGATTTGAAGGCTGCCCGGCTGCTGCCCGCCGGTGAGGTGGAGAACGACGAGGACCTGGCCCTTTTGGAGGCCCGTGACCTCTTGTTCGCACGGCTTTTGCAGTACAAGGCGTTCAAGGAAGTTGCCGCCCTGCTGGGCGCCGAACTTGACCGTGAGGCACAGCGCTTCCCCCGCCAAGCCGGGTTGGAACCGCACTTTGCCGCCCTGCTGCCGGAACTGGTGTGGCGGCACACCCCCGAACAGTTCGCGCAACTGGCCGCCAAGGCCATGGAACCCAAACAAGCACCCATCACCGAAGTGGGCCTGGCACACCTGCACGTGCAGCACGTCAGTGTGCGCGACCAAGCGGCCATCGTGACGCTCATGCTCACCGCCGGCAGGCCCCAAGAAGGCGATCCCGGCGCAGCCACCTGGCTCGGAGCCCAGCTTTCCTTTGCCGCCTTGAGCGCCGACGCATCCTCCTCCATGGTGGTCATTGCCCGGTTCCTGGCCCTGCTGGAACTGTTCAGGGACCAGGTGGTCACCTTTGAACAGGCCAATCCGCTGGGTGAGCTGCTGGTGCGGTGGAGCGCGGGAGCCCAGCACAGTCTTGCCACCGACAGCGACTTTGATGAGGAGTCGCCCCACGGTGACCCCGCTGAAGCAACTGAACACGAACGCAAGGAGGTGGCATCATGAGCGAGAATTCAAGCACCGTTGACGCATCCATGGCGCAGCCCGAAGAGGCTGCGGATCTGCTCGAAACAGCGCACGGCGTCAGGGCTGCACTGGAGGCCGTGCTCATGGTGGTGGATGAGCCGGTTACCGAGGAGGCATTGGCTGCCGTGGTCGGTTTGCCCGCTGCGGCAATACGTGAGCAATTACACGAACTGGCACGGGAGTACGACGGCTATACTAGGAAGGGTGACACCGTACCGGTTCGCGGCTTTGAACTTCGGCAACTTGCCGGAGGTTGGCGTGTTTATTCACGAGCTGCTTACGCCGATATCGTGTCACAGTTTGTTGTGGACGGCCAGACAGCCCGGCTCACGCAGGCGGCCTTGGAGACTTTGGCGGTGATTGCTTACCGCCAACCAGTTTCGCGGGCCCGTGTTTCCGCCATTCGAGGCGTAAACGTGGACTCCGTGGTGAGGACGCTGGCGCAGCGCGGACTGATTGAGGAAGTGGGCACCGATGAGGTGTCCGGGGCATTCCTGTACCGCACCACGGCGTACTTTTTAGAACGGCTGGGGATGGGTAGCGTGGATCAGTTGCCGCAAATTGCACAGCACCTGCCCGGTCTGGAAAACCTTCATGAAATCGATGATTCACACTTTTAGCTTGACCACAACATTTAGTACTTTAAGGATATTCCCATGACACCGACACCGTCGCACCGCTCCGGAAACTCTTCCGGGCAGAACCAGCCGCGTGGAGGTAATCCGCGCTCAGGCGCCCCCAAATCAGGTGGCTTCAAATCTGGCGCCCCCAAGTCGGGCGGTTTTAAGTCCGGCGCACCCAAATCCGGTGGCTTCAAGTCCGGCGGCTACAAGGGCGGCTCCAGTGAGGGCGGTTACAAGGGTGGCTCCAGCGATGGCGGCTACCGTTCCGGCGGCTCCAGCGAAGGCGGCTACCGTTCCGGCGGCAACAACAGGTCCGGCGGCTCCAGCGATGGCGGCTTCAAGCCCGGCGCCCTGCGCGCCGCCGGCTACAACACCGACCGGGCGGCCAATGCGGCCAAGGCGGCCAGCGAGGGAGGCTTCCGCTCCGGCGGCTCAAAGCTGGGCGGGCCCAAGTCAGCCACCGGCAAGCCCGGTGCACGCAAGCCAAGCCAGACCGGCGCACGCCCGTTCAAGAATGAGCAGTACGGCCGCACCGTCACCTCGAGCAAGAATCGGCCCACCGAGCAGAACCGCCGCCCGCTGACCACCACGGACGACATTGACATTCACAATGCCGAGGGTGTGCGCCTGCAAAAGGTCATGGCCATGGCAGGTGTGGCCTCGCGCCGCCTGTGCGAGGACATGATCCTTGAGGGCCGTGTCCAGGTTGACGGCGTCACTGTAAACCAGCTGGGCCTGCGCGTGGATCCGTCAACCGTTGACATCACCGTTGACGGCATGACCATCCAGACCAATGACCAGATGGTGTACATGGTGTTCAACAAGCCCAAGGGCGTTGTCTCCACCATGGATGACCCCGAAGGCCGCCCGTGCATCAGCGACTTCCTCAAGAAGCGCCAGACCGCCGAGCGCCTCTTCCACGTGGGCCGTTTGGATACGGCCACTGAGGGCCTGTTGCTCCTGACGAACGACGGCGAACTTGCCAACCGTTTGAGCCACCCCAAGTACGGCATCCCCAAGACCTACCTGGTCCAGGTGAAGGGACCGATGGCACAGGGTGTTGGCGCCCAGCTCAAGGACGGCGTGGAGCTCGAAGACGGCTGGCAGCGTGTGGATTCCTTCCGGCTGGTGGACTCCACCCCCGGCCACGTGTTGGCCGAGGTTGTTTTGCACTCCGGCAAAAACCGCATTGTGCGACGCATGTTTGACGCCGTGGGTTACCCCGTGGAGCGCCTGGTGCGCGTCAAGTTCGGCCCCATCGCCCTGGGCGACCAGCGCCAGGGCAGCGTCCGCGTTTTGGGTCGCCACGAGGTGGGTTACCTGCTCGCAGACGTGGGAATGTAACCAAACCCATGAATCCTTCGCACTTATTGGGGCCCGTGCTGGTTCTTGGCAGTGGACTGCTGGGAGCCAGCATTGGCCTGGGGCTGCGTGCCCGCGGCGTCGATGTGGTGCTCAGCGACCCCTCGCCGTCAGCGCAAGCAGTGGCAGTGGACATTGGTGCCGGGCGCGCCCTTGAGCTCGCGGAGCCACTGAACCCTGAGCTGGTGGTTGTGGCTGCTCCGCCGGACGTGAGTGCCACAGTGGTGGCCGCAGCCCTGCGAAGGTACCCGTCCGCCGTCGTGGTGGACATTGCAAGCGTCAAATTTGCCGTGCTGGCTGAACTCCGCACCCTGGTGGGCGAGGACTTGGGCCTCTTGTCGCGCTATGTGGGCACCCACCCTATGGCCGGGCGGGAGCGCTCAGGGCCCGTGGCTGCGCGCGGGGAACTGTTCAACTCGATGCCGTGGGTGCTGTGCCCCTCGGAAGTGAGCAGTGCCCACGCGGTCAAGGTGGCCCATTCATTGGCTATCGACCTTGACGCGGTGGTGTTCCGTTTCTCTCCCGAGGAACATGATGAAGCTGTGGCGCTGGTTTCGCATTTGCCGCAGATCATGTCCTCCCTGGTGGCCAGCAGGCTGGCGGAAACGCCGGCCCATGCGCTGTCGCTGGCAGGCAATGGTTTGCGCGATGTCACCCGCATCGCCGCCAGCGACCCCTCCCTGTGGGTGCAGATCTTGGGGGCCAACGCCCCTAAATTGCTGGAGATCATGCAGGGTGTCCGGCTCGATTTGGACCGGCTGATTAGCACGCTCAGCGCCCCCACAGCCCCTGGAGCGCGCCTGGATTTGGCGCAGCTCATGGCTGAAGGCAACGCGGGCCAGAGCAGGATTCCCGGCAAGCACGGCGGCCCGCCCCAGCAGTACTCGTGGCTGACGGTCCTGGTGGATGACAAGCCCGGTCAGATTGCAAAATTGTTGACCGAGATCGGTGAGATTGGTGTCAACGTGGAAGATCTTCGCCTGGACCACTCTGCCGGGCTGCAGGTGGGGATGGTGGAGCTTTCAGTGCTGCCGTCCAAACGTGTGAATTTGGTACAGGATTTGACGGAACGCGGTTGGAAGGTCATTCAGTGACAGCTAGTGTGCAGTTGCGCCAGGGCAAGCCCCTGGTGATAGCCATTGACGGCCCCTCGGGGTCCGGCAAATCAAGTGTCAGTAAAGCTGTCGCGAAGCGGCTTGGTTTGGCATTTTTGGACACCGGTGCCATGTACCGGGCACTGACGTGGCATTGCCTCAACGGCCGCATCGACTTGCACGATGCCGCCGCCGTAGAGGCTGCCGCCCGCACCATCAGCCTGGAACAAAACCTCACACCCGAGGGCGAGTTCGTCAAGGTCAATGGCATCACCGTCACCGAGCCCATCCGTGATCCGGAAATTTCCAAAAACGTCAGCGCCGTGGCCACCAACTTGGGTGCCCGCAAGGAATTGGTGCGCCGCCAGCAGGCCGTCATTGCCCAGTGCGGCCATCGCATTGTGGTGGAAGGCCGGGACATTACCACCGTTGTGGCCCCGCAAGCCCAAGCCCGTTTGATCCTGACAGCCAGTGAGGAAGCCAGGATGCGACGCCGGGGACTTCAGTTGGGTGGCACCCAGAGTGCCGAGCAGCTGGTCCAGCAGGTTTTGGTGCGCGACGCCAAGGATTCCACCGTGGTTGATTTCCAGCGTGCGGCGGATGGTGTGTACACGGTTGATTCCTCGGATCTTGACTTCGAGGAAACTGTCACGGCGGTTATCAATGTGGTGCGATCGGCTGTGAACGAAGGCCCCGCTGCATGAGCTCTGCGGCTAAACCACTGCGGACCTTGAGTGCGGCGCCGCCGCGTTGGAAGACCCGGTGGAGCCGGCCGCTGGGCCGGGTGTTGGATCATGTGGTGTACAAAACCACTGTGCACGGCCGGGAGAACATTCCCACTGCCGGCCCAATAGTTTTTGCAGCCAACCACCTGAGCTACCTTGACGGCCCCGTCATGGTGGGTGCGGCAAATCGATACATGCATGTCATGGTCCGCCACGACATGTTCAAGGGATTTTTGGGCGGGGTATTGCATGCCTCCGGCCAGATTCCCGTCAACAGGGCAGGGGACAGGGCGGCATTGCAACATGCCAAGGCTGTCCTTGACCGCAATGACTGCGTGGGCATTCTGCCCGAAGGCACCAGGGGGACCGGGGATGCCGCAAGCATGAACAGCGGGGTGGCGTGGCTGGCACTGAACTCAAGTGCCGTCGTCGTCCCTGTTGCCATCCTGGGAACCCGGGTTGGCGACGAACATCGAGACAAAATTCCGGCACCTCGCCGGCATCTGCATGTGGTCTTCGGAGAAGCGATGACCATTGAACGTGAGCCTGGAGTTTCCGGGCGTGTTTCAATGGACAGAGCAACCGATGCGATCCGTCTGCGGCTGGCAGCCCATATTGCTGCCGCCATAGCGGACACAGGCCAGGATTTACCTGCGGATGAAGACACACCTCTTAAGCAAGAAGGACAGTAACCATGAGCGACTCACAGTCTGCCACGCGCCCCGATGAGGGTGAGTTTAGTCACCGGGACTACGAGCCCACGGGAGCTGACCACATTGCTGAGCGGCTTGCGGAAATCACCGACGAGGACGCCGAAGCACGCGCTGCCGGCCTGCTCGCAGGCCTAGCCAACTACGAACTCGACGAGGAAGACGCCAAGCTGCTCTCCGGCGAGTTCGACGACGGCACCTCCGAAGATGCCCTCCGCCAGGACCCCGTACTGGCCATTGTTGGCCGGCCCAACGTGGGCAAGTCCACCCTGGTGAACCGTATCCTGGGCCGCCGCGAAGCTGTCGTGGAGGACACTCCCGGCGTCACCCGTGACCGTGTCCAGTACCCGGCCACGTGGAACGGGCGCAACTTCACCCTGGTTGACACTGGTGGTTGGGAAAGCAAGGCTCGCGGCATTGACCAGCGCGTGGCTGAGCAGGCTGAAATTGCTGTGGAGATGGCCGACGCCGTCCTGCTGGTGGTTGACTCCGTGGTGGGCATCACCGCCTCAGACGAGGCCATTGTGCAGATGCTGCGCAAGTCCAAGAAGCCCGTCATCCTGGTAGGCAACAAGGTGGACGACCTGGTGCAGGAAGCCGACGCCGCCTCACTGTGGGGCCTCGGTTTGGGCGAGCCGCACCCCGTCTCAGCTGTTCACGGCCGCGGTGTTGCCGACATGCTGGACCGTGTCATGGACGTCTTGCCCGAGTTCTCCGCCGTCGACGGTATTGAGCGCACAGGCGGACCGCGCCGCGTGGCGTTGATTGGCCGTCCGAACGTAGGCAAGTCCTCGCTGCTGAACAAGCTGGCTGGCACCGAACGCGTTGTTGTTGACAATGTTGCCGGCACCACTCGCGACCCGGTGGATGAGCTCATTGAATTGGGCGACCGCACCTGGCGCTTCGTGGACACCGCGGGCATCCGCCGTCGCCAGCACATGGCACAGGGCGCCGACTTCTACGCCTCCTTGCGCACCCAGGGTGCCTTGGAGAAGGCTGAAGTTGCCGTTGTTCTGTTGGCCGTGGATGAGGTGCTCAGCGAGCAGGATGTGCGCATTCTGCAGCTCGCCATCGAATCCGGCCGTGCCTTGGTGCTCGCCTTCAACAAGTGGGACTTGCTGGATGACGAACGCCGCAAGTACCTGGAACGCGAAATTGAGCAGGACCTGGCACACGTCGAGTGGGCACCGCGGGTGAACATTTCGGCCAAGACCGGCTGGCACAAGGACAAGCTGGTACCAGCCTTGGACTTGGCCCTGGAAAACTGGGACCGCCGCATCCCCACGGGCCGCTTGAATGCGTTCCTGGGCGAATTGGTGTCCGAGCACCCCCACCCGGTCCGTGGTGGCAAGCAGCCGCGCATCCTGTTCGGCACACAGGCTTCCAGCCGCCCGCCGAAGTTCGTTTTGTTCACCACCGGCTTCCTGGATCCCGGGTACCGCCGCTTCATCACCCGCCGTCTCCGCGAGACCTTTGGCTTCGAGGGAACCCCCATCGAGGTCAACATGCGCGTGCGTGAAAAGCGCAGCCGCAAGAAGTAATGCGGCTCACATCTGAAATGGTCATGGCCACCATTTATATGGAGTAAACTATTTCAGGTGGTTCAGCCACGGGAGATACTTTCCAAGCGTTGAACCTTTCGGGCTGTAGCGCAGCTTGGTAGCGCACCTGACTGGGGGTCAGGGGGTCGCAGGTTCAAATCCTGTCAGCCCGACCGAAACAAACCCGCTGTTCCTTAGTTTATAACTGAGAAACAGCGGGTTTTTTGGCGTTCCGCTGTCGATATGGTCATTCGCTGCTGATATATCGACAGCGAATGACCATATCGATGTCGCTCAGCGTTTCTGCCGGTGCTTTAGGTCCGCACCAAGTCGATCAGCTCGTGTCGATTCGAGGTTCCCGTCTTGGCGTAAATGTTGGACAGGTGGAAACCGACAGTACTGCGGCTGATGTAGAGGTCGCGTGCGATCTGCACGTAACTGTGGCCCGTGGCTAGCAGGGCGACGACGTCACGCTCGCGGTCAGAGAGCATCGTCAGAGATGCTTGGGCAGTGGATGCCTCTTCAGATTCGCCCAGTCGTGCGAGATAACCCAGGGCTCCCGCCTTCTCGTAGATGTCCCTGGCGATGGCTCGGGACGTTGTGGCTGCGTGCTGTTCGCCCAGACGCTCCGCGACCCGCACCCGGTCAAAGTGCATATGTGCGAGATAAAGGTGCCCGGGGTCTGGCCAGTTCGTGTCGGCTTCGTCAAACAGGGCCAGAGCGTGCGAGTCATTGCCCCTGGCCTCGGCGATGAGTCCGTTCACCCACCGCTCACCGGCGTGGATCCACTCCGGTGTGAGCGCATCGTGCTGGATTTGTGCCAGCAGCCCGGCGGCACTCTCCAATTCGTTGGACCACACACACGCCATGGCTGCGTGGAGAATCCAGAACGGATTCATCGACCCCTCCGGATCGAGAGTGCGGGGGCCGAACATGCGGCGATGATCCCCGAGTAGACGAGCCCGTGCACCGTGATCCTCACTCAGGTGGAGCTGCATCACTTGCGCCACGAGGAGAGTCTCGAACGCCTCAGGCCATGGCATCCGGCGCAGCCACTCTGTGGCGTTGAGTAAGTGTTCGTTGGCGCGTTCCATATCGCCCAGTGCAATAGGAACCCATGCGGCGAGGGTTTGAAGGAGCGGATTGTTGGTGTTGCGGGCTGAGTCAAGGGCAACGCGCATTTTCGCGTCGGCAAGAGGGACCTGACCAGAGCTGAGAAGCGCCGCCGCTAAACTGGCCATAAACCGACCGTCGCTGATGTCAGGGAAGCCATCTTGAATGCGTCGGTCGACCTCGGTCAGGTCGGCGATCGCCTCTTCGTGGAAGCCGCGACGAAGGAATATCATCCCACGCCAGGCAAGAAGATAGGTGAGTTCGATCGGCGTCGCTGAGGCGATCTTCGGAAGGGACGCAAACGTTTCTGCCAACGCCGTGGTGCTGCCGGTACGGCCCCCGATCATGCCGAGGGTGAAGGAGACAAATCCTTCGAGTGAGCCGTCTTGCTGGCCCTGGCTGGTGGCGATGCTCAGGGCGCGCACCACGTCCTGGGTCTCACCCCCGGATCCGAGTTGAGACCACCCCGTGAGAACCTCAAGGCGGTAACGGGTGAGTGAATCTGTTTCCTCGTTCGCTACCGGTGCAAAGTTCTGCAGGGCACTGCGCCAATTGCTGGCGAACACTTCGATTGCGCCGGTCACCAGAGCGCGCCGCACATGGTCTCGAGAGTGTGGATTCTCGGCCAGTTCATCCTGCGCCAGAGCGATGTCACCGGCGAGCACGCTCTCAAACAAACCATCGAGCCAGCGGCGGTTGCGCAAAAGACTGTTCGAGGTGACCCGGCTTGACCATCGGTAGTGCTGGGCGGCAACGCGATGCTCGCGATGGGCATGCCGTGCACGTGCGAAGCGCTCAAGCTCGTCCGCCAATACGTCGTCGAACTGTTCTGCTGCCGCGAGGCGGTGTTCGAGAGCGGCTGACTCGTCATCAACCACCTCGGCAGCCCACAGATGCAGTTGCCGTCGTTCGGGTAGCGGAATGTATTGGTACACCGCCGCACGTATCAGCGCGTGGGGAAGCCTGACCGACAGGCCCGGGTTGGTAGCGCGTTGCAGGAGCAGTTCGTGTGCCGCCAGTTCGGCCGCTGCATCCGTCGGCGTAGCAACGTGAGCAACAAGCGCCACCTCAGGCAGTGCCATCCAGCTCTGACCCAGGACGGCAGCGGCCCGCAGCAGTCGGACAGCGGCATCGCTCAAGCGCTCGACCCTGGCACTGAGGGTTCTGGCGAACTCAGCGGGCGCAGGCAGCACGCGCATGCGGCTTAACTCGGGGAGATCATGCCCTCGGAGCAGGGATGTCAGGTAGAGCGGGTTACCTCCAGTGTGCTCCCAGAGGTAATGCGCGACGTCGTTGGAAACTCCGGGATGAACGCCCTGAATGAGCTCTGTGGCAAGGTCGTTGCTGAGCCCGTTCAACGCCAACGTGTGCACAGTGTTTGACGAGGCGATGAACCGCTGCCAAGCGTCATGGTCGCGCGGGGCCAGAGGCCGGGTGCCCACGACGACGAGCAGCCGGTCACCGGCGACGCGTTCAAGGAGCCACGTCAAGGCTTGCACCGACTCGGGGTCGGCCCACTGCAGGTCGTCCAGCTGAAGCAGTACCGGCCCGCTGGTGCCCAGATCGTCGACCAGCTCGCGAAGCTGCTGCGCTACGACGAACGACGTCGGACTCGCGCCATTGCTCCCTCGTGCGACAGTGACGCCCCAGCTCTCGAGAGTTTGAAACGGCGAGCCATGCTCTCCATCATCACCCTCAGCCGTACGTGACAGGTACCCCCGTGCACGGCCGCAGATGTGAGTCATGAGGGTAGATTTGCCTGTTCCCGCTACGCCCTCGATCACGAGAACTGTTGGATGCCCGGTGCGCGCGCTCTCGATCGCGTTGTCGATGACATGGGCGTGTGCCCGTTCGACGAGCATCATGTGAACCCCACCCGTTGCTCGGATCTAACCTCAGTAAGGCGACTCTAACATGGCTCGCTTCAGGGATTCGGAATACTTCTCGAAGGTCTCTTTCACTGCTGTTGGGTTCTCGAACCAGGGGAAATGGGCGCCTCGCTCAATTCGGGCATGGTGGATGTTATCGCCCGTGAAACGTTCGTCATGCCAGAGCTCTTGGGTGACGATTCGGTCCTCGCTGCCGCTCACGATGAGGGTGGGGATGAGCGTTGGCCACCATGCGTATTCGTAGTCGTGATCAAAGTTTTCCTCGGACCAGGCGACGGCGGCGCCGTTGTAGGGCATGGTTGCGAGAAACTCGGCGCCAGTCTCGAGCGTGGTGGTGCCAAAGTTCCAGGGTGTTGAGGCAACCGCGACGGCGGCTAGGTTCTCGTTGGTGGGCTCGGATTCGTAGCGGGCCGTTGCGAGCTCGACTTGGGGTAGTGGATTCTGCTCGGTCATGGTGGCGAAGGCTGGGAGCCATGATGCGTCCGGTGCGGAGCTGATGAGCACTAGTCCCACCAGTAGTTGTTCGAGCTCGGCGGTTGCGAGCAGGTACATCCCGCCCGTTGAATGACCGACGAACACCGGGTTGGCGACCGTTCCTGCGGCTTCGGTGAGTACGTTGGGCCAGTGGCGGAAGGGATCATCCAAGATTCCGGGCCCTTCGACGTTTGAACCATCACCGGGGAGATCGACAAACCAGCTGGTGCCGGGCACCTCGAGCAGGTCGACGAGGCCAGTTAGGCTTTCCGAGCCGATGCCGGGGCCGCCGGGGAGGAATAGCCAGTTGATACTTCCTGGCCGGCGGATGTGCTCGGTGAGGCGGACCCCTGATGGGGTGTAGTGGATCATGCCCAGTTGTAGTACGCGAAGATCAGGAATGCGGGCACGAGGAAGTTGGTGAACAGGATCAGGGTGTTGTTGACAGCGAAGTTGTGGTCCTTGATCATCGAGCGGATGTGGCCGATGCCGCAGCCAAAGCGGTAGAAGGAGCTGACCAGGATCACGGATAGGGCGAACTCGGTGGAGTAACTGGCAGCCATCAGGGCGACAATGCCCATCGATAGGTCGGCGAATCCGAGTTCGAGTTGGTAGGGGCTCTTTTCAAAGCCGATCGTCTTGGTGACCTTGTTGCTGAAGAAGAGGTGCGAGATGCCAGCGCCAACGCCGGCCCAGCCGATCATGTAGGTCACGGCGTTGGTGACCAGTTGTGGTCCCCAGTGTTCGCCGGCGCCGCCGGCGAACTGGAGGATCGTGACGATCACGAAGAGGATCGTGCCGATGAGAGGCAGGATGCCGCCGGCGAGCGAGCGCTTAGCACGGGAGGTGGGCTGGTCTGTGGGAGCTGATGTTGTTCTCATATATCCATTGTGGAGAGGGACGGTGCGACGCTGACTGGGCAAAACAACCAGTGTTTGGTCAGGGGGCTGAGTTACCGCACGATCGGACTAACAGTTGGCAGGAGATTGCCCTGCCTCGACCCTGATAAGCCAGTCGGCTAGGGTGGGCAGCGACGCGTAGGCGGCGAACGTGTGGTCCACACCGGGGTACTCGTGGAAGCTCACGTCCTCCTCCGAAGCGCACAGTCCAGCGACGAACTCCCTCGTTGAGGCTGGGGCAACGAGTTTGTCGGCTAAGCCCTGCCCGACGAAGATCGGTACGTTGATCGGCGATCCTCCGGCGCTGTTTTCCGCGAGCAGCTCCTGCCATGGCGCCGTCGTCGATGGATCGCTGGTGACGTAGCTGCCGATGAGGGGAGTGGCGATCGCATGGATCTGTTCCGTCTGGGTGATCAGGCAGAGCGCAGCCATGGCGGGAGTTGCGGCCGCGCCTTTGGAGGTGAGGATGTCATCGATCTGGGAGGACGACTCTGGCTGCGCATAGGCCGCCTCATAGGAGGTCACCGCGTAAGAGGTAATCGTGACGCCAGAGATGTTGTTCAGGTTTGCCGTCATCAGCGCACGTAGGTCGGCTGCCGGCGCAGCCACAGCGACGCCTTTGAGGTGAAGTTCTGGTGAGTATTCCGCGGCTCGCTGAGCGGCGAAGAGAGCAGCCTGGCCGCCTTGCGAGTGACCCCAGAGCAGCACATTCGTGCTCGCGTGGACCTCGTCTATCTGACGTGCCGCCCGCACGGAGTCAAGCACGCTGTTCGATTCAGGGACGCCAAGTAGGTAGGAAGATTCGCCCGCGACACCCAAACCGGGGTAGTCAGTCGCGGCGATGGCGAATCCCGCGTCAAGTAACAGGTGCATCCCTTCGATGAGCTGGAACGGATCCATCGCCAAGGAAGGCGCACAGTTCTGCGCGGCACCGGTGGTCGGGTGCGCCCATGCTACGACGGTTCGCCCGCCCGCTGGAGCCGGGCTGCTGGGCACTATCACCATTCCGGAGACCGGGATGTCACGGCCAGCAAGGTCCCGCGAGTGATAGATGACCCGCCAGGCTGAAGTTTGCGACGGGGCCCCGGCGATCTGCTCGGATCGGATAATTTCCCCGGGTGCACCCACTGGAAGGGGACTTGGCATCGAATAGAAAGCCGGATTGCTGAGCTGATCTGTGCCCTCCCCGTTGTGGCGTCGCAGGACATCGAGTCCGATTATTGCACCGATGACGGCGAGGATCGCTGTGACGGTGATGACTTTGAGGAGCCAGGGGCGCATTTTCGGCATGGTGAACGAGCGTCGGCGAGGGGAAGATGGGGCGTTTTCGAGTGGCATCAGAGAAGTCCTTGGTGGCGGTTAGACGGCGAAGTGGAACAGGCCGTACCAGACAACGAAGCCGAATAGGACGGCGCCGCCGCCCACAGCAATCGCGAAAGTGCGTGGCCGGAGAATTCGGTTTTTGATGACGACGATCCCCACCAGGAGCGAGATCGGGACGTACAGCAGCACCGCCGTGACCAAGCCCGGGGAATAGCGGTCGAGAAGCGGGGTCATGAAGAGATGAAAAAGGGCGTCCCAAAAGAGGTTGGCGCTGGCGAACACCGTGAGTGCGATCGCCGTCCTTGTTGATGCCTTTCTAAAATTCAAGGTCACCAGTGTCAGAAGCACGATCATGAACATGATGTTGTTCGTATCGAAGCCGAAGTAGTTGAACTTGCCGTGCACGTCCTCGGATACCCACGCCGGGAAATTGCCGGCATACTCTTCAACAATGTGCAGGAGATAGGCTGCGGGCATCAGCCAGATGATCTTTCGGAACGCGGGAAGGGACACCGGAGTGCGCGCCGAGGCTGCAGCAGTCAAGTTGGTTTTTCGGATATTTAGGGTGGACGGTTTGAGCGGGGTGCGTGAGTTCATGCTTAAAGTATCGAGTCGGCGCCAATCTTGCCGACTGTACAGAATGTACAGTTCTGGATCTGTACCCAGCGTGAGCGTGACCGTGGAATGTGGAGGGCCGCCGTGCGCAGCTGCCGGAGTTTGGGCCTTCCGCTGTCGAAATGGTCATTCGCTGCTGATATAAACACAGCGAATGACCATATCGGCGTCGCTCAGCGTTTCTACTGGCGAGGACCGGCTACTTCGGCGTGTTGACCAGAACGTTTTTGATGAGCTTGCGCGCGTGTGCCCCTTCGCGGATGGGTAGTAGTGGGTAAACATGGATCATGTCAGCATGCTGGTGCAAATCAAACGGGTGATGTTCGGCTTCGGCTTTGCGGGCCATGGTGAGAGCGTCGGCGTGGGTGATGTCCCGGGTGCCACTGAACAGTGTGATTCGGCCCAGTCCCGACAAGGGTGCATTGACGGGGCTGACTAGAGGATCCTGGATCGAGAGATCTCCTCGCCACCTCTGCGCAATCGCCGCAGGCCCAGGGACGTTCAGCCACGGATCGCTCGGTTCGATTTCGTAGATCAACGGGTCGGTGAACGTCAAATCGACCACCGGGGCAATGAGTACGATGTCGCGCGGGGCGGGTCGCTGACGGTCGCGCAGCAGCATCGCGGCAGAGAGGATGAGGGCGCCGCCAGCGGAGTCGCCGAGGAGTACCACCTGTGAGGCGCCCACGTCCTCAATGAGGGCTTCGGCCAGGTCGGCAATGATGGGCACTACTGTGCCTGCGGTGCCGCTAGGAACCAGGGGATAGATGGGCACGGTGAATTCGGTTCCTGTGCTCGAGGCGAGTTCTGCGATCAGCCGCCAATGAAACGGCGAGATCTCCTTGACCCATGCTCCACCGTGAACGTAGAGCGCTCGGCGGTGAATCGGTCCGGGCTTGGGGGCAACGGTATAGATCGGCCAGCCGCTGACTTGGCGCACTGTCAACTTCACCGATCGATCCAGCGCTTTTGGTGGCGCGTAGGACTGAGGTCGAATGAGGTGTTCATCAGCTTTGCGCAGCGATGCCGTGGGAGATGAGTACTCTCTTTTGGAGCCTCTCCAGCGGATGAGGTGGGGGATGATGGCCGCGCCAACGCTGTGCCGGGGTTCGCTCATCGTCCTGCTCCTTGCTTGTTTTGGCCTGCCAGCGAATGATTGCTGTCCGAGCTGCCGCCGCGGGATGCCACAAATATGGCTGTGCCCATCCTAGCGAGGCAGCGCAACCGGGGCGGTCCGCCGTGCTGCGGGTCGCTGGACGGGAGTCCGGCAGGGGCGAATGAAAGGGTGCACGAGAAAAATTTAGCGCAGCAGGTGCTGCCAATGTTTCGCAGCCGGGCCAACCTATTCCGCTGGGATGCTGTCGATCGCTATTGCGCCCAAGCTTGGGAAGGTGTTGGGGTGCTGGAACAGGCCCGGGAGCATGAGGGTGCGGCGGCGGTGGTGCCGGTGGCACTAAAAGCCCTCACCGCGAGGGGCGGTGTCCCCTTGCCTGCCGATGACTCGAACGAGCGCATCAGCGACGTCTTCTGCCACCTGCTGAAACTCCACGCCAAACTGTGCAGGGAAGCACCGCCAACCACGGCAAAGTTGATCGGGTGGCTGATCAAGTTCCAGTTCGGCGACGGACAAGATTTCTTCCGGCCTGACGTGGTCGACTACGCGAGTGCTCTTGGAGGAAAGCCACCAGGCCGAGGCTGCAGGGGAGTACTGGTGTCAGCTGTTGCACGAACACCGGGGAGAGGAAGAGCTAGATGCTCGCCGCACGCTCTTTGTGCGGTGGCCACGCTTGGGCACTGCAAACCGGCTCCACGCTGTCGCTTCAGGGGCATGGCCGCCACAGGAAGCGGATGTCTTGGTTGCCTTGGCCGCTCGCCCTGACGACTACATTGAGTTCCCGTTGGAGACACTTCACAATGTGCCGCTGGCGTGGACGGAGGCGCATCGGCTGGACCTGGCCAGAACAGAGCTGTGGGATCGGCTCATCGCCGCCTATCAGGTGCATGACCCTGTCGCCGTCCTGCCCGTGCTGGAAAGCATCGTCGAGGCCGGCCTCATCGTGGCTGAGGTGCGCAACTACAAAATGGCAGTGGCGCGGCTGCGCAAACACCGCGCCATCGCTGCGGTTGCCGGTCGCCCGGAAGCCACTGCCGGGCTCGTTGCCTCGCTGCGAGAGCGGAACCGCAACCGTCCCAGGCTGCTGCGGGAGCTTGATCGAGTTAAGTTCTGAGCCCTTGCGCGAGCGCGGCACGGCGGCGCACGGTGAGCAGCGCCCCGGCCACTATGAGGCCTTGGCCCACCGTGTACGTGAGCATGACCATGCCGCTGGTCCAGTCCGGCATGAGTTCAAGGGCAAAGATGCGGAAGGACAAGATGGTGTCCGAGGCGAGGAAGAACAGGCCACCGCACATGACCAGGGGGTGGCAGCGAGTCGAGAGGGCAGCTGTTCCGCCCAGTACGACGCCGTACATCGCCACTGCGATGATCAACCCTCCCGCTCTGGGTCCGATAACTATCACCAGCACCAGCCACCATGCGGCGAAGGAGAATGCCCAACACGACAGTTTCTTGACGGCTAAGTGTTGCCAAAACGCCCGCATGTAGCACAGGTGCGCCACCCCAAAGAAGAGGAGCATCAGTGGCAGGGTGGGGGCGAGGGGAAAGAAGGTGCCAGCGCCGTCGCCCAGCCAGGAGAACAGTAAACCTGCCAACAACAAGCCACGAGCGTGCGGGGCGCCGAGCCGGTGCCAGCCCCAGAATACTGCAAGCATTAGAGCAGGCATGAGTAACAATTTGGTGGGATCTGCCAGCGCATCATGAGCGGCGAAGCGCGCGGCGACGTGGACTATCGACACTACGATGTAGGGGACAAACCCCCACCATAGCGGCCGGACGACGGACGTTGATGTGGTCGGCACAGCACTCCTTGGCTAGTTGCGGTTGGCATGATCCTAGACTGGACATCAACGACTGTGCCGCAGCAGGGGCCTGTGCCGGAGAAGAGGATGCCTGAGATGGACAAATTTGACGTCAAGAAAGCTTATAAGGAGCTCTTTGCGCCCAGCGCCAAGGACTTTTCCCTGGTCGAGGTGCCCCCGGTTCAGTACCTTGCGATTGACGGGCATGGCAAGCCCGGAACCTCCGCCGCATATACGGAGGCTCTCGAGGCCCTCTACTCAACGGCTTATGGAGTGAAGTTCGCCAGCAAGAACGTGCTCGGGCGTGACTTTGTTGTGGCCCCTTTGGAGGGACTCTGGTGGGCTGCGGACATGGGCGCGTTCACGGCCGGGGACAAGGACCAGTGGGACTGGACCATGATGATCAGCCAACCCGACTGGATCACTCCGGACATGGTGGCGGCCGCCGTCGAGCAGGCTTCTGCGAAGAAAACCTTGCCCGGCCTGGCCCAGTTGCGTGTCATGGAACTGAACGAGGGATTGTGCGTGCAGATCCTCCATATTGGCCCGTACGACGACGAGGCCCCCACCTTGGCCCGTTTGCACGATCACTTCATGCCGGAGAACAAATTGGTGTTCAACGGCAAGCACCACGAAATTTATCTCGGTGACCCCCGCCGTGCAGCGCCTGACAAACTCAAAACCATCTTGCGGCAACCCGTGGTTCGCCACTGAAAAGTGCCTTCCGGCATCCGGAAATGTGTTCGTTGGAGTGCGTCAGGAGCAACTGTCGAATCTTGACAGCGGAGCTGGCCATTATTGTGTTGCTCGTGGGGGCGGGCCCTCTCTGGGCCCCTGGCGGCCATCCTTGCAGGTGACCGGAACGTCGCCCACCACCATCAGGGCCAGAGTGTGGGAACAGGGACGTCCCAAGCCAGCCACATGGCAGCGCAGCATCACAGACACGACGGCAGCCCTGCAAGGCCCAGGCAGCGTGGGCTTTGCAAGCTACCTCTCCGGCACCGCCAACAACGCACCGCTGACGGTGCTGCTGGACAACCTGAAGGCGACAACATCCTAGACGAGGGTGGTTGCTAGATCCGAATCCGAGGACTGGCAACGCCAGCGAGCTGGTGCGCGTCCAAGGCAAACAAGTCGTGGGAACCGGCTGTGGCGGCTCCCAGCAAACCGGCCGACGCCGGGAGCAGTTGCTCCGCGTAGAATCGTGCCAGCACCAGCTGGCTCTGCGCCAGTGCGGCGTCGTTCGTGGCGGCGGCAGCCAGGGCCGCCCGGGCCAGCATCCACGCGCCGGTGCACAGCCCCCACATGCGCAGGAACGGCGTCGAACCGGAGAGGGCTGCATTGGGGTCAGTGGCGCCCGTGCGCAGCATCCAGTGGGTGGCCTCCTCAAGGGCGTCAAACTGCAGGCCAAGTTCCGCCGCGATACTGCCGAACTCCGCACCGGCCTGGGCCAGCTCGGTTTCAAGCTCACGCATGGTGGCGATGAACTCCAGGACGGATGCCCCGCCGCGGATGCCGAGCTTGCGCCCCACCAGGTCCGCGGCCTGGATTCCGTTGGTGCCCTCGTAGATGGCGGCAATCCGAATATCGCGCACGTGCTGGGCGGCCCCGGTTTCCTCGATGAAGCCCATGCCGCCTTGAATTTGGAGGGCAAGCGAGGTCAGCTCGTTGCCCAGGTCTGTGCCGAATGACTTGCAAATGGGGGTGAGCAGCCCCACGATCTCGGCTGCCCGTGCACGCACGGCCGGGTCCGGATCGTGGGTGCTCTTGTCCACATAGCTGGCGTCGAGCAGCATGAGGTAACGCATGGCGGCCAGATGGGCGCGCTGTGTCAGCAACATGCGCCGCACATCGGGGAACTCGATGATGGCCGAACTGGTCCCGGATGCGCCGATGGCACGTCCTTGCCTGCGCTCCTGCGCATAGGCGAGGGACTGCTGGTAGGCCCGTTCCGCAACGGCCAGGCCCTGCACCCCAACCCCGAGGCGGGCACTGTTCATCATGACAAACATGATGCGCATGCCCAGGTTCTCTTCTCCGATGAGATATCCGGTGGCGTCCTCGTAAGAAAGTACGCAGGTGGGGGAGGCGTGGATGCCCATCTTGTGCTCAAGGGAAACCGTCTGGACGGTGTTGCGCTCGCCCAGCGAACCGTCGTCGTTGATCAGGAATTTGGGCACAATGAAGCAGGAGATGCCACGGGTTCCTTCCGGGGCGCCAGGCGTGCGTGCCAGCACCAGATGGACAATCTGGTCAGCCATGTCGTGATCGCCGTAGGTGATGAAGATCTTTTGCCCGGTGATGGCGTAGCTGCCGTCGGCCCGGGGCACCGCCCGGGTGGTGAGAGCCCCGACGTCGGACCCGGCCGCAGGTTCGGTCAGGTTCATGGTGCCGGTCCATTCCCCGCTGATCATCTTGGGCAGGTAGCGCTGCTTGAGTGCGTCGTCGCCGTAGTGCAGCAGGGCCTCAATGGCGCCCTGGGTCAGCAGCGGGCACAGCGAGAACGCCATGTTGGCGCTGGTCATGAGCTCCTGGATGACAAGGCCTACCGTGCGGGGGAATCCGCCGCCGCCATACTCCTCCGGCAGTGGCACCGAGCCCCACCCGGCGTCGACGTACTGCTGGTAGACCTCCTTGAACCCGCTGGGCGTGACGACCGCACCGCCGGGCAGCAGGCGTGATCCTTCCGTGTCGCCCCGGCGGTTGGTGGGCGCCACCACCTCGGCCATGAACTCCCCGCACTGCTCAAGAAGTTCCACCACAGTTTCAAGGTCAGCGTGCTCGAAGCCGGGCAGTTTGGCCAGGTCTGGGTACCCCACGACGTGTTCCAGGGCGAAGGCAATGTCGGCAATGGGGGGCTGGTATTGGCTCATAAACGCCAGCGTACCCCGGTGGAATCGCTTTGTGGAAGGTATTTGTTACCAATCAGTAACGTGTCGCACGTCACCAAGGGTGGTGAGGGTTGCGCGGAAAATTCGGCCTTCCCCGACCAGCGCCCATGCAATGACGGATTTGGCTTCACTGTGGGCACCCAGCCCGGAGGCTGGGTTGGCCGGGGACACTCAGGTGTGTTCGTCTTGGGCGCAGGAACTGCCATGACGCTCGACGCCGAAAAACTCACCCTTGCCCTGGGCCCAAAAGGCACGTGGGTGCGCCCGCTGGGTCATTGGCTTTGGCAGCTTTTGCCGTGGACGCCGCCGGGAGGACAACCATGCGCCCGGAATTCTTCGACTCCCTGGGCTTGGCGACTTGGCGACTTGGCTGCGCCAGCAGCGCCTGCCCTGCCCGGATGGCTGACGTCCCGTCGTCGGGAACCTAGTGCGTGCAATTATTTCTTGACGGCCGGGGATCGCACCGAGGATGCTTGTCAGTACAGCGGCGGGTTCAAAATCGCTGGCACGCGGCACCGTTGGATGGGTTATCTGGAGGACCTGATGGACCAGACTGAGCGCCTAGTTTGTTATTCAGTCTCATTGGCCGACGGCGACAGAACCGACCCGTTGTTGCGCCAACTCGAGCGCAGCCTGGCCAGCCTTCGCCGCCACAACGGGAGCATTGCCGTCGTCGTCTTCCTGTACGGCACCCCCACCCCGCACCTTGTCCAGATCTGCGCTGAACAACGCGCCTGGCTCCAGCTGCAGGGCGACTACTCCCGCCGGTTGGCGGAGCTGTGTCCCCGCGGCTGGCCCGTTTTGGCCCGGTACCCTGCGCTGCACAAGTTCCTGAACAACTCGTGGCTGGCACACACCCCGGCACAGCAGGTGCTGTACTGCGACTGTGACACAATTTTCCGGGCCGACGTCGATCACCTGATTCGGGCCTACCGGGAGCCCGACATTGTGGCCCGCGAGGAGGTTCACAGCTCGCGCAGCCACCACGGTCCGGACGCCGTGTTTCTTGACGAGCCAGCGCTGCTGCGCCTGTGCAGCGCCATGGGTGTGGCCGCGGTACCCCCGTTCAACACTGGCGTGGTGTTGCTGAACCACCGGATCTGGGAGCAGCTTTCCCTGGTGGAGGGCTGGTTCATCGAGTGCGCCTGGCAACTGTTGCTGTGGATGTCGCTGCACCCGGGACACCGTTCCGATGCCCGCTTTGGGATGCTCGACGGCGTCGAGCAGGCCTACCAGCTGGCCTCCGCCACACAGTTGGCCCGGGCCCTCCCTTTCCCCTCGGCCAACCAATGGATCCTAGAGGAGATTGCCACGTGGCTTGCTCTGGGGGCGCTGCCCGCGCTGCGCACCGGCGATTTCAGTCCGGCGGATGTGGCCCAGAATGGGGAATTCACCGCCACTGACCCGGACAGGGCCGGGTGGACGTTGTGCCACTACTACTCAGGCAATCAGGGGAGCATTACCCGCTGGCTGGACGGTAGCCTCGCCAGCCGTCATTGACGTCGATCATCAAGAAAATACGATTGTAAGGGGAGAGTCATGGTTAGCAAAGCAGCAGGCAAAAAGGCCGTGAGCGCTGGTGCGGCCCACGGCGCTGGAAAGGGCAAAGGGAAGGCGTCCTCACCGCCTGCGGCAAGCAAGTTCCCGGACCGCATCTTCGCCATGGCTTCGCCACAGTCCGTCGGCGGAGTCTCGATGTTCACTCCGGGCCTGGTACCGACTGTGGACACGCTCGGGCTGCATTTCTCAGACGATGAGGTTGTCGAGAGAGCCATTGCGGCTCTCAGCGAGGCAGGCTTCGAAGTACTCCAGGCCACCAATCTCATGGTCAACTTTTGCGGCTCACGCGCATTGTTTGATTCAGCGTTCGGCGCCCACCTCTACACCCAGGAACGGCCCGTCCATAAGCCCGGCGGTGTCGAGGGGTTGGCTACTTTCATCGACAACGCCGACACGGACATCCCTGGTTTGATCGATCCGGCTGGGACAGTGTTTGAGGGCGTCCTCGATGGCATCGCCATCGAGGAACCTTACTATCTGCACACGGCGGACTCGCTGCCGCCAACGGTCAACTATTTTCATCTGAACGTCCCCGACGACGTTTCCGTGGGGCTCAACGCCGAACACCCCCATCGCTCCGGTATTACCGGCAAGGGCGTCAAGGTGGCCATGGTTGACACCGGATTTCAAACGCACCCGTTCTTCACCGAGCACGGCTACCTGGTGCAGCCCACAACTTTGGGCCCGGGCACGGCTGACCCCACAGTTGACGAGAACGGGCACGGTACCGGCGAATCTGCCAACATTTTCGCGACGGCACCGGACGTCACCTTGTTCCCGGTCAAGACGGCGACGGCGACCGGCGCACTCGTGAACGTCACCGCGGCCTTTAACGCCGCTGTGGCCCTGGGACCTGACATCATTACCAACAGTTGGGGATCGGACCAGCAGAACGGCCCGTTGAGCGCGGCCAACCAGGCGCTGGCGGCAGCAGTCGCTGCCGCTGTCTCCGGCGGAATTACTGTGGTGTTCTCTGCCGGCAACGGTGGCTGGGGCTTCCCGGGCCAGCATCCGGATGTTATTTCCGTCGGCGGCGTCAACCGCGAACGCAACGGGGCGCTGCGTGCCTCAAACTACACCAGCGGGTTCATGTCCAACATCTACGCCGGGCGGCGGGTGCCCGACGTGTCGGGCCTTGTCGGCATGCTGCCTCGGGCGATGTACATCATGCTGCCCATCCCGGAAGGTTGCGCCATCGACGTCGGCAACGGCGGCGGCACGCATCCCAACGGGGACCAGACGCTCACCAACGACGGCTGGGCTGCCTTTAGTGGCACCTCGGCTGCGGCGCCTCAGATTGCAGGAGTCTGCGCCTTGATCCGACAGACGTGCCCCCGGTTGAATCCGGCGGCCATCCGGGACATCCTCATGACCACGGCACAGGACGTCACCGCCGGAACCAACCATCCGAACTTCGGCAACGTGGCCGTGGTTGGCCCCGACACCGCCACCGGCCACGGTCTTGTTGACGCGCACAGGGCGGTGCTCATCGCCAAGCTGCGCTGCCGCATCGTCCGCCCCGTCCGTCCGCTTCCGCCGATTGTTCCGGTGATCCCGTTCCGGCCGCCCTTTGGGCCGATTGTTCCGGTGGGGCCGATCGTTCCCATCATCCCGTTCCGGCCGCCCTTTGGGCCCATCGTGCCGGTGATCCCCTTCCGGCCGCCGGTTGGACCCATTGTGCCGATCATCCCGTTCCGGCCGCCGTTTGGGCCGATTCCTCCGATCATCGGACAAGACGACGAGGGGCGGATGGAATCTGAGGGGATGTCGTTGACAGACCAAGACGTGACGGAAATTGAGCGGTTCATCATCGAGTCGCCCCAACCTCCGGAGCTGTAGAACCGTGGCTGAAACCGACGGGCTGGTCGCGCTGGTGGTCCTACAATCACCAGGTGGCCCGCCCTTGGATACCGAACTCACCGCTGCGACACTCGCGCGGCACCTGCCTGCGTCTGGAGCCTTTGCCGCAGTCCAATCCGAGCTGGCTGCGGCGGGGTTCACTGTTCATCAGCCGGTGGGCATTTCGTTTTCCATCGAGGGGCCTGCCAGCATCTTTCGGCGGTACTTCGGCGTCACACCAGTGAAGTCGGCGGATGGGGGCTGGTCGGCAGCAGGGCAAGCCGAACTTCCGCTGGACGGACTGCCGGACCACGAACGGGCCATGGTGCGCGCCGTGGTGTTTGAACCACCGGCAGAATTGATGGGAGGCGACGGTTGATCACACAGCTGCGAAGCGGGGCCGCGGAACGCCTGGCCATGGGCCCATTGGCTCAGGGCGGGGGCGTGATTGTGGTGGACGGCCTGCCCGGGACGACGCAAGCCGCCGAACTGCTGGCCGAGGCAATGATGCTGTATCCCGGCGCCGACGAGCAACGAGTAGTCGAAGGCGACGGGGCCACCGGACGTGGGGGAGCCCCTCCGCGCCAGCTCTTCACCTCAGGCGGGGGACTGGTACAGGATGCCTTATATGCCGCCCCGTGGCTGTCCGACTATCTGTCTGAGCTGTGCGGTGCACCGGTTTCGCCCACTGGTGGGCGCGGCAGCTACAGCTACTACGTGCGCCCGGGTGACTATTTGGGCCTTCACCTGGACATCGACGCCTGCGACGTCACCCTGATCACTGTGTTGCGCGATGATTCACCGCCGGATGATCCGGCAGGGGCACTTCTGGTCCATCCCGGCTACCGGGGTGCGGACCTTGACGCCGTGCGCAGGGACCCGAAGGGTGGTGCGGGCATGGTGAAGGCCGTACCGGGGCAGAGCATTGTGCTGTTGGGCGGGCTGGTGCCGCATGAAACAATTCCTGTGGATGAGCGTGGCCCGCGCATCATTTCAGCCCTCTGTTTCCGGGCCAGTTGACGGCGGATTCACGGTGCAAGTCACGGCGAAGGTGAAGGAGCCTCCATGAATAACATGCGTGTGCTGGCCGAAGGGCTCGGCATGGGTGAGTCGGCCCGCTGGCATGGCGGCCGGTTTTGGTACGCCGACTGGCTCCAGGGCCACATCCATGCCATGGATCCGGCCGGCCTGGACCATCAAAGCATCCCCGTCCCGTCGTTCCCCATCACCTTCGACTGGCTCCCGGACGGCCAGTTGCTGATCGTCTCCGGCTCGGAGTGCAAACTTCTGCGCCTGAGTCCGGCGGGCACCCTTGAGGACGTTGCGGATCTTGGCCAGCACTCGGGTTCCCCGTGGAATGAGGTGGCCACTGCAGGTGCCAACGCCTACGTCAACTGCATTGGATTCACTTTCCCCGGTCCTGCCGCAGTTGCCGGGACTATTGCCCTGGTGACTCCCGACGGCGCGTCCCGGGTTGTTGCTGACGGCCTGGCCTTCCCCAATGGGATGGTTGTTACCGGCGACGGCGGAACTCTGGTGGTTGCCGAATCCCACGCGGGGCACCTCACGGCTTTTGATATCCACGACGATGGTTCGCTGACCAATCGGCGCGTGTGGGCAGCCGTGCCGGGTAGTGCCCCGGATGGGATTTGCTGGGGTGAGGGCGGGATTTGGTATGCCGATGTGGGGCAACGGCACTGCGTGCTGGTTGCCGAGGGCGGCCACGTGGTGCGCACTGTTGCCTTCGAACAGGCCTGCTTCTCCTGCGCCGTGGGCGGCGATGACGCCAACACTCTGTACGCGCTGGTTGCGGATTGGCCCGGTGTTATGGATCAGTCACTGCCGGCGTCGGGCCGGGTTGTGGCGGTCCAACTGACAGCCAAATGACCACCAAAGTGACCTTTCCCTCATTTGGCTGTTTCGATGCCGATAATCCGGCTGGGGGCAGGTATTGTTCTACGTAGCCAAGGCGCCCTTCTCAGGGTTAGCGGCGGTTAGGCTCGTACAGTATCTCGCCGATGCTGTGCGAGTCGCCTTAACAAATTCTCCACTGGGGAGCATGTTGAGAGTGGTAAATGCCGTACATGCACCTCTAGCTCAATTGGCAGAGCAATTGACTCTTAATCAATGGGTTTCCGGTTCAAGTCCGGAGGGGTGCACCAAAAAGAACCGCTTCACCACCTGCAACATCGGGTGTTGAAGCGGTTTTTTGTTGCCCTGATGTGTCCGGGGGCCTTTGTGTTCTTTCGCCAGAGGCACCCTGTCGCCAGCGAATGTCTGCAACGGCCCCAGACGCGGAAAATATGTCATCGACAAGCAGCGGCAATAACATTTTGATCTCATCGGGCACATCCGGCATGGCCCGGCTGTAGGGTGAGAATTGCTCAGCGACGGACGCGCAGAAGCACTCACCACCAAGACCAGCCCAGGGGACGATGACGGGACCATGAAAAGTGCACCCGTTCTGACCCTGCGAGAATCTCGCGGACCTGAAGACTTGGAAGAACTCACCAATATTTGGCGCGATTCCGTGGAAGCAACCCATCACTTCCTGCCCCCGGAAGTGATTGATCGGCTGGAACCGGTAGTCCGGGATGAGTACCTGCCAAACCTGACGGTGCAGGTGGCGGAGGTCAACGGTTGCCTTGTGGGGTTCATTGGCATGCAGGCCCGGCAAATTGCCATGCTCTTCGTGGCCGACGAGGCGCGGTCAATGGGCGTTGGCAGCATGCTTCTTGACTGGGCCAAGCAGCGCTTTTCCACCTTGACCCTGGATGTCAACGAACAAAACCCGCGGGCTGCAGTTTTCTACATCAGGCGCGGTTTCAAGCCACGGGGCCGTTCGGAAACAGATGCCCAGGGATTGCTGTTCCCGCTCCTGCACATGAGCTGGAGCGTTGAGCCAACGGGCTAGCTGGGCGGCGTCAGAGCAGGCTTCCCAGCCCATATCCCAACGCCGCAGCCCCAACACTGGCCGCCAGTGTGCCCAGGGCATTGGTCAATGAGGCCAGAATGCGCCTGTCCATCAACAGCCGGATGGTTTCATAGCTGGTGCTGCTGAAGGTGGTGTAACCGCCTAGGAATCCGACACCCAAAATCAGGGACCACTCCGGCGGCAGGAAGACCCCAGCGGCCGCAGCCGACAACAAGCCCAAGGCCAATGAACCGGAGACGTTGATGATGAAGGTGGCCCACGGAAAAGAGGCTTGCAGCTTGTGGCCGATGAACCCGTCCAAGGCAAAACGGGCCGCAGCGCCCACACCGCCAGCAACGGCAATGGCCAGAAAAATCAGAGGTGTCATCGCTGGCCGTCTGTTTTCAACGGGCGATGGACGGCGCCTGGACCGGCCAGGATCCCCACAGCTATTCCGGCCCAGGTGGCAAGTGCCCCGAACAAAACTGTGCCCAAGGCGTAGGCGGTGGCCCAGAACAGGCCCCCGGATCCGGCCAGCACAACAACACCCAAGGCCAAGGTGCTGTAGGTGGTGAATCCGCCACAAAAACCAGTGCCCAGCAGCAACCGCAGCCGCCTGGTTCGCTGCGCGCGCGCCTGGGGGATCGTGGACAAGGCTGAATAGAGCAATCCCAAGAGGAACGCGCCCACAATGTTCGCAAGGACTATTGCCCAAGGAACGTGACCGACGTCGGGCATCCCCAGAATCAGCGCCTCGCGTGCCCCGGCGCCAAGAGTGCCCCCGAGCGCCACCCAACCCAAGGATTGCGGGCGCAGGAATGGCAGGCTCACTTGGGCTCCGGCGGCCGGTGGTGTGTGGGGATGACGAGAACGGGCCGGTGCTGTTGGCGGGCAAGCCTGGCGGCGACGGAATGGCTGAAAACCTGCCGCAGCGAGGTGTGGGCGTCGCCATGGGTGCCTACCACGATCATGCCGGCGGCCAGGGTGTTGGCGCAACGGGCCAGGGACTGCGCGGGGTCGCCGGCCAAAAGCAGCGTACGCCACGGCATGTGCAGCGTGGCGAGCTGCCCCGCCAAGGCAATCGCAAGGCCGGTGGGGAAATCTGCGTCGGCGTCGTCAGCGAAATCGGGGTCAACGGACGCCGAGGTGACGCTTCCGTCAGTGGCTTCGCTGACTAGATATCTGGCCGGGTTGGAATAGGCACACACCAGGGGATAGCCCAAAGCGTCAGCCAACTTTGCCCCCTCATGCACCACCGCCGCCGGCTGCCCGGGGTAGACGCCCACCAGCACGCACGGCATTGAAACAATCCGCATTGACGCAACCATCTAGGCCTGGGGTGGTTCCGGAGGGGAGCCAACGCCGGAGCTGCTGGCATTGTCGGGCGCCCCGCCCGGGCCGCGGCGGTTGGCCCGTGCCGCAGCCTTCTCGGCCTTGTCGGCTGCCCGGGCATCCTCACGGGCCTTTTTTTCGGCCATCTTGGCGTTCTCCTTGGCGGTGCGGGCTTGGGCCTGCTCAGTCTCACGGACCAGTTTCTGTGCAGCCTTGAATTCGCGGATACTCTTGCCACGGCGCAACAACATCCGGCCCAGGACGATCACCGCTACTCCACTGACAACACCAATCACCATGAAAAGTTGGCTCCAGGTGCCGAACCAATTGGCGCCGGTGGCCCAGGTGGCCCGCGCGTCGGCCGCAGTTCCCGTGTCCCCGTACAGGACTGCCAAGGTGAGCAGATTTGGCAAGGTGAGCAACAGACCCACTGCCAGGAGGGAAATTCTGACCCACTTGTTCAGCTTGGGGCGGCGTGCCTGCCACACCAGGAGAACCGGGAAAAAAGTGAAGATGAAACCGTAAAACATGCCCAGCGGAATGCTGTTTTGCAGCTGGCTGCCCACCTGGTCCCGGATGGAATTCGCCCACACCAAGGGAACAGTGACTGAGGCGATGAGAAAGGCAATCACCAAAAGCGCCGCCCCGCCCACGCCAAAAATGGTGAAGAGCAACCACTGCGGCATGGCGGCCTTCGTTTTCTTGTCCCCATCGGCGCTCAGTGTGGCTTGGGGTTGGCTGGCCGGACTAGGTGATGCGGAATCGGTCATAGCTAAATCATCGCAGAGATGAGGCCGCCTGCGGATAAAATACTGGCCAAAATTGCTAGAAGGTACCTTCGACTTGTGAATAATGCTGACACACTAAAGACTGGATATGGTTTATGGAAAGAAACGTCCTTCCTGCGCCGTGTTCTACTAGTTCAACTAGTTTTTTGTTTAGTCATATTCTTCGCCCGGCCGCGATGAACCTTGAAAGGTGCCCACCATGAGCAACATTCCCGCAGACTTGTCCTACACAGCAGAGCACGAATGGGTGTCAGCACCCTCCGCGGACGGTGTGGTGCGCGTGGGCATCACCGATTTCGCCCAGGACGCCCTCGGTGACGTGGTTTACGTCCAGGTGCCCGAGAGTGGCACCGACGTCACTGCCGACACCGTGGTGGGAGAGGTTGAATCCACCAAGAGCGTCAGCGACATTTACGCCCCCTTGGGTGGTGTGGTCAGCGCCCGCAACGAGGCTTTGGATGCAGAGCCAGCCTTGATTAACTCCGATCCCTACGGTGCTGGCTGGTTGCTTGAAATTACCCTTTCCGACTCCGCCAGCTACGGCGCTTTGCTCAGCGCAGCGCAGTACCAAGAAAAGGTAGGCTAGGGAGTTAAAGGTCGTTTGCATGGATTCACCAGCTCCACCAACACGGGGCACGTGAGATCATGCAGGCCTTTCCCAGCCACGGCTCGTAGGTTTGTAGTACTTGGGAACTCAACAGAATTCCCATCATCTTTTTTGCTAGGAGGAGTACCAATGGTTGACAGGAGTAATGACGCCGGTGTTACGGGTCAGGCGAACTCCCAGGACCAGCCTGGTGCCACGGACACCACCTCAATTGCGCTCCCATTAGTGGCGACTGGGGGACCCACATCGGTTCCCGTGTTGGCCCCTGATGAGCAAAATGCCGTGAACTCGCTTCCTGCCGGTTCCGCACTGCTCATTGCGCATGTTGGACCCAACGCAGGGGCACGTTTCCTGCTGGACAGCGCCGTCACCACGGCTGGCCGCCACCCCGATGCAGACATCTTCCTGGATGATGTGACAGTTTCGCGCCGTCACGTGAATTTCATGAAGTGCGACGGCGGTTTTGAGGTTCTCGACGCCGGAAGCCTGAATGGCACCTACGTTAACGGGGACAGGGTTGACTCGGTGCGCCTGCGGACCGGCAATGAAGTGCAGATCGGCAAGTTCCGCTTGACGTACTACTTCAGCGCCAGCGAACCCGCTACCGGCTCCTAGGGGCGAGAGTGGCAAGTTTGAACGCCGCTGCCGGACGCCGATTGGTGGATGTGCAATCCACCAATCGGCGGAACGGTGCTGCCGCCGTATTGAACATTGGCGAGGTCCTGGCTCTTTTGACCACGGACTTTCCCTCGGTGACGGCATCGAAAATTCGTTTTTATGAGGAAAAGGGCTTGATCAGCCCCCAGCGCACCCCTGCAGGGTACCGGCAATTCCGGGAGTCCGACGTCGAACGCCTGCGGTTTGTGCTGGGCCTCCAACGCGACCACTACCTGCCGCTGAAGGTCATCCGCGACTACCTCGATGACCTTGATGCGGGACTTACGCCGCAAAATCTTCCGCCCGGTGTTTCCGTGGCGCCGCGCATGGTTTCCGAAGATCTGGCCCGTGAACTCAACGGCAGGTCGCGCCGGTTTACCCCTGAGGAACTGCTGCGCGAATCCGGTGCCAGCGAGCAGCTGTTCGAGACCATGCTCAGCTACGGACTGGTGGAATCGCACAGGGGCACCTTCGATGACCACGCCCTCAAAGTCGCCCAGGCCTGCACGGCCTTGGCCGCCCACGGATTGGAACCGCGGCATCTGCGTCCGTTTCAGGCCGCAGCGGACAGGGAGTTTGGTCTGGTGGAGCGGGCGGTTGCGCCGTTGTCCTCACGGAAGGACAGCACCTCGGCCGTGCGGGCCGCTGAAGCCGCACGGGAGATTGCCGAGCTGTGCCTGAGCCTGCACAGCGCTCTGGTCCATGCCCGCATCGCAGACATGGAAGCGCCATGATTGAGGTCACCATCGTTGGGGTGCGGATCGAGATGCCCTCAAATCAGCCCCTGGTGCTGCTGCGCGAGCTCTTGGGCGAACGCCATATCCCGATCTGGATTGGTGCCGCAGAGGCCACGGCCATAGCCATGGCTGAACAAGGCGTGGTGCCGCCGCGGCCCCTCACCCATGACTTGCTGTGCGGAGTTGTGCTGGCCCTGGGCCACAGCATTGTGCGGGTCAATCTGACAAAAGTTGAGGACGGTGTCTTCTAC
Organism: Arthrobacter glacialis; assembly: GCF_002909415.1. Lineage (NCBI taxonomy): Bacteria > Bacillati > Actinomycetota > Actinomycetes > Micrococcales > Micrococcaceae > Arthrobacter > Arthrobacter glacialis. Next base: position 73,199 of record NZ_PPXB01000009.1, read on the forward strand.
GCGGAGCTGGTCTTTGACGACGGCACCACAGTGAGTTCACGTGCCTCGGATGCCATCGCCATTGCGCAGCGGGCCCAGTGCGCTATCTGGGCCGTCGAGAGCCTGGTGGAGGAGGCCGGCGTCGTGATCGGTGATCATGATGAGGACGGCACCGAGTCCGAGGTGGTCGACGACGAGGCCAAGGAACGTGAGCTTCGTCAGTTCCGCGAATTCCTCAACGACGTTGAGCCCGAGGATTTCGGCCAATAGTTCGCGTATTCTAGGGAATTTTGGCGAATCTCTAACCTTAAAGCTGAGGCTGAAACTTTCGACACGGCAAAATTGTTGTGCAAACGTCTTTGACCTTGCTCCCGCGGCGTTCTAACGTCGAAGTATAGAGTTCCCCATTGCGAGCCGCGGCTGGTACGGGCACACTGGAAGATTAGAGCCGTTAAAGTCTCATTTAAAGTCTCATTCCGGGTGTTTTGTGCTGTGCTGCGAGTTGGCAGCCCATCCATTCGGGGACTGTCAACAGGAGGATAACGTGAGTCCCACGAGCGATGCTGGCGAGCTGGCGGCAACCGTTGTCCCCAGCCCCGCTACAAGGGCCGGTGCCCAGGGCTTGCTCTTCACCGAGGATCTGCCTGTTCTTGACGAACATGCCGGCTACCGCGGACCTACAGCGTGCAAAGCGGCCGGGATCACCTACCGCCAGCTGGACTACTGGGCCCGCACCGGCTTAGTCGAACCGGCCGTGCGAGGCGCCGCAGGTTCAGGATCACAGCGCCTCTATGGTTTCCGAGACATCTTGGTGCTCAAAGTCGTCAAGCGCCTTTTGGACACCGGCGTATCACTGCAGCAAATTCGCACAGCCGTTGAACACCTGCGTGAGCGCGGCGTTGAGGACCTCGCCCAAATCACCTTGATGAGCGATGGCGCATCGGTATACGAGTGCACCTCAGCCGATGAGGTCATCGATCTGGTGCAAGGCGGCCAGGGCGTGTTCGGCATTGCCGTGGGCCGTGTGTGGCGCGAGGTTGAAGGCAGCCTGGCAGCCCTGCCCAGCGAACACGCAGCGGTTCAGGGCTACGCCGACGACGAGCTCAGCAAACGCCGCGCCAACCGCAAAATCTCCTAGCTTTTCCAACTGACCCGCAGAAAACGGCGAAAATACACGGTTTTACCGTGATTTTCGCCGTTTTCTGCGGGTCAGTTCTTTTTGGGCCGCCAGCCACGGCTGTAGAGCGCGTCGCGGATTTTGCGGACGGCCGCCTTGGCATCGTCACGCATGTGAACCTTGCCGATGCGCACCTCAACCCACCCAGCTTCCTGAAAGTCCTCTTGGCGCAGGATGTCGCGGCCCACCTGCTCTGACTCATTGTGGGTGCCGCCGTCATATTCAACAGCAACACAATAGTCGGGGAACTGCGCGTCGGGTGTGCGTGACTTTCCATGGGCCAGAGCCACGGGTACGTTGATCAGTGGCTCCGGCAAACCTGCATCGGCAAGAGCCAGACGCAGCCGGGTTTCGGGTGCAGAATCCGAACCCACGCGGGCCAGTGTCAGGGCTTGTCGGGCCTTCTGGATTCCGGGTGTCCCTTTGTGGCGTTCCAGCATTTGTTCGAGTTCTGCAAGGGTTGCGTAGGGTTCGGTCCGGTCTTCGAACTCGGGGCGCGGGAGTCGGAGGAGATGGTCGGCCACAACAACCAGCTCCTCGATGGACATGCGCCGTGAGCAATCTAGCCACGTGCGGACCCGCGTGGTGAGCCACAGCCCGTCGAGGCAGAACACCTCGTCGTCACGGAATTTGGTCGTGTGGCCATGGATTCCGGCACGTCGGGGTTCATCGTGGGGCGCTTGGCGGGAAATGTGGATCACGTTGTCGTCACTGCCGGGCAGGAAACCCGGAAACTCCCAAATAGTGAACGCCGTGGCATGGGATGCTGCCGAATATCCGGTTACCTGCGTGAACGGTGCGGTGAGCAGCGCCAGAGATGCGTCCTGGATGTTGATGGCCTTGATGCCGCGGCTGAGCCTGAGCACATCGGCGTGCTTGAGCCTGCCCGGGCCTACGCCAAGGAAATTGGCCAGTTCAATGCTGAACGGCCCTGCGAGCAACTCGGGTGGAAAGTTTTCTGGATGGAACATGGTTCCAGCATGGCAACTATTCTGGTTCAGCGTTTGGGTTATCCACAGTTGGCGGCCCATTAAGCAACTGACCCGCAGAAAACGGCGAAAAGTAACGTTTTTCGCGTAATTTTCGGCAGTTTCTGCGGGTCAGTTGGAAAGCTAGCCGCGGTAGAGGCGACTTCTGGTGGCGCTCTGGTTGAGCACCGAATCCAACAACCGGTCGAACAACGCCGAGGCGTTTTTGGCAGAATCGCCGGGCCACTGGTGCACCGGGTGGGCGGCGCCCTGGATCTGCTGCCAGTTGGCCTGCTCGGGAATGGTGGGGGAGAGCAGCAACTCGCCGAACATGGTGTTCATCTCGGCCAACCGGTAAGCATGCTCGTTGGAGCCAGTGCGGACACGGTTGGCCACAATGCCGGCCGGAACCAGTGCCGGGGCAAATTCTGTGCGGAACAGTTCAATGGCGCGCAGGGTGCGCTGGGTGCCGGCCACGGAGAACAGGCCAGGCTCAGCCACCAGGAGCACACGGCTGCTGGCCGTCCAGGCCATGCGGGTCAGGCCGTTCAGTGACGGCGGGCAGTCGATGAGCACCAATTGGTACGGTGCTGTGCCGTCCCGGTCGGCATTCGCCAAAACTGTGGCGAGCCGGCGGAGATCGCGTTTGCCCAAATCGGGGCGGTCGTAGATGCCGCTGAACGCCGAGCCCATGGCGACGTCAAGGGTTGGTGTGGCCACGCCGTCGTGCTTATGGGCGGCAAGCCACCCGCTGGGAACCACATTGGCGCCCAGATCTGCCTTGCGGGAGGTCTTGATGAGCTGGCCGATGTCCAGCTGGCCACGCGCCGCAACGCCCAGGCCGGTGGTGGCGTCGGCGTGCGGGTCAAGGTCAATCACCAGGGTGGGGATGCCCGCCGCCAATGCTGCTGACGCCAAGCCAAGCGTGACTGAGGTCTTGCCGACCCCACCTTTGAGGCTGCTGATACTCACTACTTGCACGGATGAACCATTACCCTTTGCGTTGCTTACTCAAACATGTGCTGCTGCGAATAGCCGTGACACATACAATGGCTGTGGAACGTTCGCGACTTGGAGAACCCATTGACAAATACCGCTGAAAATTTGCCCGGACACCAGAACACAAACGACCTCGTGTCGGCCGTGTTTAGTGATCGACACATTGGGGTTACTGCGCAGCCCCACATTCATCATATGTTGAGCACTCTTGAATTTGGCTCTTTAGAGGAGCTTTCGGAGGCCGCGCTGCCGGAATCTATCTATACGGCTGAGCCGATGAAGCTCCAAGCCGCCGTCTCCGAGGAAGCAATGCTTGCTGAATTGCGGGCTCTGGCGGGCAAAAACACGGTTAACAAGTCCTTCATCGGCCAGGGCTACTACGGCACCCACACCCCGGGTGTGATTCAGCGCAACGTGCTGGAAAGTCCCGCCTGGTACACGGCCTACACCCCTTATCAGCCGGAAATTTCCCAGGGCCGCCTGGAAGCTCTGCTGAATTTCCAAACTGTCGTGTCGGATTTGAGTGGCATGCTCACGGCCAACGCCTCCATGCTGGATGAGGGAACCGCCGCCGCCGAGGCTGTGGCCCTCATGCGCCGCACCAACCGCACCGCCCCGGACAGTGCCGTTCTGTTGGTGGACGCCGATGTGTTCCCGCAGACCCTGGCCGTGGTGACCACCCGCGCCAAGGCCATGGGCCTGCCACTGCTGGTTCACGACTTCGACGGCGAACTCCCTGACGTTGAGTTCTTTGGCGTGCTTCTGCAGTACCCGGGCGATTCCGGCCGGGTCCGCGAGATTGCCCCGATCATTGCCGCCGCCAAGGAGCGTAAGGCCGTGGTGGCGGTTGCCGCCGACCTGCTGGCGCTGACCCTGCTGGAATCCCCGGGTGCGCTGGGCGCTGACCTGGCCGTTGGCACCTCCCAGCGATTCGGCGTTCCCATGGGCTTTGGTGGCCCGCACGCAGGCTACATGGCAGTGCGCAAGGGCCTTGAACGGTCCCTGCCGGGGCGCCTGGTGGGTGTGTCCAAGGACGCCGCCGGGAACCAGGCCTACCGCCTGGCCCTGCAGACCCGCGAGCAGCACATCCGCCGCGAAAAGGCCACCTCCAACATCTGTACAGCACAGGTTCTGCTGGCAGTCATGGCCGGCATGTACGCCGTCTACCACGGCCCGGAAGGGCTGCGAAAGATCGCCACCCGTGTCCATGTCCGTGCACAGGCCGTGGCAGCGGCAGCAACCGCGGCAGGCCACACGGTTATCCACGCCAACTTCTTTGACACCGTGAAGATCAAGGTCACTTCGCAGAGCGGACACGCGGCCGCAGAGCTGGTTGCCGCAGCCCACCGCGCCGGCTACCTGCTCCGCCAGGTTGACCATGACCACCTCCAGATCGCCGTGGACGAGACCACCACAGAGGCCGATGTTGCTGCGTTGGCGGCCTTGTTCGGCGCTGAGGCGCCGGAATCCGCCAACGATGCGGCCGCCGTCGTGCTTCCAACACCCGTCCGGGCCACGGATTACATGACCAACCCCGTGTTCCATGCGCACAACTCCGAAACCCAGATGCTGCGCTACCTGCGCAAGCTCTCGGACGCGGACTACGCGCTGGATCGCGGCATGATTCCGCTGGGTTCATGCACCATGAAGCTCAACGCCACGGCCGAGATGGCTGCCGTGACCTGGCCCGAGTTCTCCAATCTGCACCCCTTTGCGCCTGCCTCGGACACCGTGGGCATGGTGGAAATGGCAACTCAGCTGGAGTCATGGCTGGCCGAGATCACCGGCTATGACGCCGTCTCCGTGCAGCCCAACGCCGGCTCACAGGGCGAGTTTGCCGGCCTCATGGCCATCCGCGCCTTCCACGTGGAAAACGGCAACCCGGACCGAGACATCGTGCTGATCCCGACCTCCGCCCACGGCACCAACGCGGCATCCGCCGTCATGGCCGGGCTGAAGGTTGTTGCTGTGGCCACCGACGGCTTCGGCAACATCGACATCGACGACCTCAAGCGCCAGATCGCCACACACGAGAACCGCCTGGCCGCCATCATGGTCACCTACCCCTCAACCCATGGCGTGTTCGAGACCGAGATCAGCACCATCTGCGCCATGATTCACGACGCCGGAGGCCAGGTTTACGTTGACGGCGCCAACCTCAACGCCCTGGTGGGCCTGGCCCAGCCGGGCAAGTTTGGTGCCGACGTTTCCCACCTGAACCTGCATAAGACCTTCTGCATCCCGCACGGCGGCGGTGGTCCCGGTGTGGGACCCGTAGCCGTTGGCGCGCACCTGGCCAAGCACCTGCCCGCCCGCGAACTGGGCATTGACTCCTCCGTGGGTCTGGTGTCCAGCGCGCCGTACGGTTCGGCGTCGATCCTTCCCATCTCCTGGGCCTACATTCGCATGATGGGCCCGGACGGTCTGCGCCTGGCCACCCAGACTGCGATCCTGTCCGCCAACTACATTGCCCGCCGCCTGCGCGACCACTATCCGGTGCTGTACACGGGGGCCCACGATTTGGTGGCGCACGAGTGCATCCTGGACCTGCGCGGCATCACGGCAGACTCCGGGGTGACCGTTGACGATGTGGCCAAGCGCCTCATCGACTACGGCTTCCACGCACCCACCATGTCCTTCCCGGTGGCCGGCACCTTGATGGTGGAGCCCACCGAGTCCGAAGACTTGGGCGAGATTGACCGTTTTATCAACGCCATGATCTCCATCCGCAAGGAAATCGCCGCCGTCCAGGACGGCCTCTGGCCGGCCGAGGACAACCCGCTGGTCAACGCCCCGCACACAGCCCAAAGCATCACCCAGGAGTGGGAGCACCCCTACAGCCGTGAAGACGCCGTCTTCCCGGCAGGCGTGGACCCGCGGGCCAAGTACTGGCCCATTGTGCGCCGCATCGACCAAGCCTACGGCGACAGGAACCTGGTCTGCTCCTGCCCGTCCATTGAGGAACTGGCAGAAGCCTTCTAGTCCCCAGCCCCGAGGGCCCAGTCCTGTGGTTTCCAGGACTGGTCTGGCGCTGGCCGCCTCTGGGCGTTGGGACCGGCGGTACTGTTTATTACGGGACCTACGGTGAGATGCGCCACACAATTTGGTGCATGCCAGTTGGCGGGGTGAGACTGGCACCACTTTGTGTCGCAGTACAACATTAGTTTTTTACAAGGCGGCACGGTTTCGGGGCTTGCAAGGCGCCGAACACTGTGCTCTCGATTGTGATCCGCGCACTCCACTTACGGCTTGTGCGTGCCACCACACCATCGTTCACACAGGAGTGAGATGTTTTCGAAGATTCTGGTTGCCAATCGCGGCGAAATCGCTATCCGTGCTTTCCGGGCCAGCTACGAGCTCGGGGCCAAGACTGTTGCTGTTTTCCCTTATGAGGACAGAACGTCCATCCACCGGCAAAAGGCCGATGAGGCGTACCTGATAGGCGAAGAGGGGCACCCGGTGCGCGCCTACCTGGACGTGGCAGAGGTCATCCGCGTTGCCAAGGAAGCCGGCGCGGACGCCATCTACCCCGGCTACGGCTTCCTGTCTGAAAACCCGGATCTTGCGGCAGCTGCCAAGGAAGCCGGCATCACGTTCGTCGGCCCCCCAGCCGAGGTCCTCGAACTCACGGGCAACAAGGTCCATGCCATTGACGCGGCCAGAGCAGCAGGCATTCCGGTCCTCAAATCCAGTGCGCCCAGCGACAACTTGGAAGAACTGCTGGCATCGGCTGCGGACATTGGTTTCCCCATCTTTGCCAAGGCTGTGGCAGGCGGTGGCGGCCGCGGCATGCGCCGTGTGGACAAGCCAGAAGACCTTGAGGAAGCTTTGAAAGCCGCCATGCGTGAAGCGGACTCCGCATTCGGGGACGCCACCATGTTCCTGGAACAGGCCGTATTGCGCCCGCGCCACATTGAGGTCCAGATTCTGGCCGACGGCGAAGGCAATGTGGTCCACCTCTTTGAGCGTGACTGCTCCCTGCAGCGCCGCCACCAAAAAGTCATTGAAATCGCCCCGGCGCCGAACCTTGATGAGAACATCCGCAAGGCCCTCCACAGCGACGCCGTGAAGTTCGCCAAGGCCATGGGCTACGTCAACGCCGGCACAGTCGAGTTCCTCGTGGACACCGTGGGGGAGCGGGCCGGCCAGCACGTCTTTATTGAGATGAACCCGCGCATCCAGGTGGAGCACACGGTCACCGAGGAGATCACAGACGTCGACCTGGTCCAAGCCCAGCTGCGCATCGCCGCGGGGGAGACCCTGGCCGATCTGGGCCTGACCCAGGAAAACATCCACGTCAAGGGTGCGGCCCTGCAGTGCCGCATCACCACCGAAGACCCCTCAAACGGCTTCCGGCCCGACGTCGGAAAGATCACCACCTACCGCTCAGCTGGTGGCGCGGGCATCAGGCTCGACGGCGGCACCATTTACGCCGGTGCCGAGATCAGCCCGCACTTTGATTCCATGCTGGTCAAGCTCACCTGCCGCGGGCGCGACTACCCCGCAGCGGTGGCCCGTGCCCGACGTGCCCTGGCAGAGTTCCGAATCCGCGGCGTGTCCACCAACATTTCCTTCCTGCAGGCAGTTTTGGAAGACCCCGCCTTCAACGCAGGCGATGTGGCAACGTCCTTCATCGATGAGCGCCCCGAATTGCTGAACTCACATGTCTCCTCGGACCGTGGCACCAAGCTGCTGACCTGGTTGGCTGATGTGAGCGTCAACAAGCCGCACGGGGAGCTGACCGTGCTGGCAGACCCCGCCAGCAAACTGCCCGAGGTTGACGTGGCCCAGGCTCCGGCCGGAACACGGCAACTGCTCGCCGAGCTGGGTCCGGAAGGGTTCGCCGCAGGGTTGCGCGCTCAAACTGCTGTGGCCGTCACTGACACCACCTTCCGCGACGCGCACCAGTCCCTGCTGGCCACCCGCGTGCGCACCCGGGACCTGCTGGCAGCCGGCCCGGCAGTGTCGGTCCTGACGCCCCAGCTGCTCTCGGTTGAGGCCTGGGGTGGTGCCACCTATGACGTTGCCCTCCGCTTCCTCGGTGAGGACCCCTGGGAGCGCCTGGCCAAACTGCGCGAAGCCCTGCCCAACGTGTGTTTGCAAATGCTCCTGCGCGGGCGCAACACTGTTGGCTACACGCCCTACCCGGCAGAAGTTACGGATGCGTTCGTGGCTGAAGCTGCAGCCAGTGGCATCGACATCTTCCGCATCTTCGACGCCCTCAACGACGTTGACCAGATGGAACCTGCCATCAAGGCTGTGCGCGCCACGGGGACAGCCGTCGCCGAAGTAGCCCTCTGCTACACGGGTGACCTGCTGGACCCAGCCGAGACCATCTACACCCTTGACTACTACCTGGAACTGGCGCAGCGCATTGTCGATGCCGGCGCCCACATCCTGGCCATCAAGGACATGGCTGGGGTTTTGCGCCCGGCAGCCGCCGCCAAGCTGGTCACGGCACTGCGCGAACGCTTTGACCTGCCGGTGCACCTGCACACGCACGACACGGCGGGCGGCCAGCTGGCCACGCTGATGGCGGCCATCAATGCAGGGGTCGACGCCGTTGACGTCGCCTCGGCGTCGTTGGCCGGCACCACCAGCCAACCCTCTGCCTCGGCCCTGGTTGCAGCCCTGGCCCACACCGAACGCGACACAGGCATTGACCTGGCGGCCATCAGCTCGCTGGAACCGTACTGGGAAGCCGTGCGGCGCCTGTACTCGCCCTTCGAATCAGGACTGGCAGCGCCCACGGGCCGTGTGTACCTGCACGAAATCCCGGGCGGCCAGCTGTCGAACCTGCGCCAACAGGCCATCGCCTTGGGCTTGGGGGAGCGCTTCGAGGAGATCGAGGATATGTACACGGCGGCGGACAGGATCCTGGGGCACCTGGTCAAGGTCACGCCGTCGTCCAAGGTGGTGGGCGATTTGGCCCTGCACCTGGTGGGCATCAAGGCCGATCCTGCCGATTTCGAGGCAAACCCGCAAAACTACGACATCCCCGATTCCGTGGTGGGCTTCCTGGGCGGCGAGCTGGGCACCCCTCCCGGTGGCTGGCCGGAACCGTTCCGCACCAAGGCCTTGCAGGGGCGCACCATTGTTGAGCGCATGGGCACCTTGACTGGGGCCGACAGTGCTGAATTGGCCGGCGAGAGCACCACCCGCCGGGCAGCCTTGAACCGACTGCTGTTTGCCGGCCCGACCAAGGATTTCCAGGCCGTGCGCAAAACCTACGGTGACGTCTCCGTGCTGGACACCCGCGATTACCTGTACGGGCTGCGCCGCGGCGTGGAACATGTCATGGATCTGGGCAAGGGAGTGCACTTGATCGCGGAGCTGGAAACCATCTCCGAGGCCGATGAAAAGGGCATGCGCACTGTTACCTGCAAGCTCAACGGCCAGAGCCGTCCCGTCACGGTGCGGGACAGGAGCATTGAAAGCACCGTCAAGGTTGCCGAGAAGGCCGATGAGTCAGTTGCGGGCCAGGTTGCTGCGCCCTTCGCTGGCGCCGTGAGCCTGCAGGTTGCCGTGGGGGATGTGGTCGAAGCCGGTGCCACCATTGCCACCATTGAGGCCATGAAGATGGAAGCATCCATTACGACGCCGGTGGGCGGCACAGTGACCCGACTGGCTGTCGCTGAGGTCGCCCAGGTCCAAGGCGGGGACCTGTTGGCAGTCATCTCCTAAAACAAAACTGACCCGCAGTCGTGGTCGAAAAACAACGCGAAATCGCGTTTTTTCGACCACTACTGCGGGTCACTTTTTTGGTGGCTAGACGGGCTTCTTGCTTAGGTAGATTTCATCCACCACGGTGTCAAAGTCCTTCAGCACCTGGGCGCGCTTGACCTTCATGGACGGCGTCAGGTGGCCCGATGTTTCGGTGAAGTCGGTGTCAACGATCCGGAACTGCTTGATGGCCTCAGCAGCAGAAACTGTGCTGTTGGCTCGGGACACTGCGCCCTGCACAGCGGCAATGACAATGGGGTCCTTGGCTGCCGCGGCAACGCTGATGCCGGCGGTGAGGCCGTGCGCCTTGCCCCACTGCGGCAGTGCCTCCTCGTCAATGGTCACTATGGCGGCGATGAACGGGCGCTGGTCGCCAATGACCACGCACTGCGAGACGATGGCATCGGCACGGATCTGGTCCTCCAACAGGGCCGGAACCACGTTCTTTCCGCTGGAGGTGACGATGATTTCCTTCTTGCGACCTGTGATCTTCAAGAATCCTTCATCGTCCAGCTCGCCAATGTCGCCCGTTCGGAACCAGCCGTCAACAAAGGTTTCAGCCGTCAAGTCCTCGCGGCCAAAGTAGCCCTTCATGACGCAAACACCCTTGGCGAGGATCTCGCCGTCGTCGGCTATCTTTACCGCGTTGCCGGGCAGAGGGGCGCCGACTGTGCCGATGCGGATGTGTTCGGGGCGGTTGACAGTGATGGGGGCGGTGGTTTCCGTGAGCCCGTAGCCCTCAAGAATCTGCAGTCCGATGCCCTGGAAGAAGTGGCCAAGGCGCTCGCCCAACGGGCCGCCGCCGGAAACTGCGTGGCGGACGTTGCCGCCCATGGCGTTGCGCAACTTGACGTACACCAGCTTGTCAAAAACCAGGTGCTTGAGCTTCAGGCCCAAGCCAACCTTGCCATCCTGGGTTGCGCGGGAGAACTCAATGGCGGTCTTGGTGGCCGCCGCGAAGATTTTTCCTTTGCCCTCGCTCTCGGCTTTGAGGGTGGCCGAGTTGTACACCTTTTCAAAGACGCGCGGAACGGCCAAGATGAAGGTTGGCTTGAAGCTCTGGAGGTCTTCCAGGAGATGCTTGATGTCCGGAGTGTGGCCAACTTTGGCACCGCCTGCGACAGCCAGCACGGAGATGTAGCGGGCAAAAACGTGGGCCAGCGGAAGGAACATGATGGTTTGCGAACCCGGGACCACCACGGTCGCCCCCAAAACAGCCAAGGCATTCTCGCTGAGCTCCACAAAGTTTGAGTGCGTCAACATGCAGCCCTTGGGGCGCCCCGTGGTGCCGGAGGTGTAAATGATGGTGGCCACATCGGCCAAGCCATTGGCGGTGCGTGCTGCCTCGAGTGCCTCGTCCGGGACGTCCTTGCCAGCGTCGCGCAGAGTGTCCAGGCCGTCTCCTTCCAGCTGCCACACATGGGCCAAGGCATCCAGGCCTTCGTTGTGAGCGGCCTGCCGAACGATGTTCTCGTGTTTGCCGGACTCGGCAAAGACGGCGACGGCGTTGGAGTCGCCCAGGTTCCATGCCACCTGGGACGGGGAGGAGGTTTCGTAGATCGGCACGGAAACGGCACCGGCAAACCAGATGGCGAAGTCCACCAGGGACCATTCGTAGCGGGTGCGGGCCATGATGCCCACCCTGTCGCCAACATTGACTCCGACGGCTATCAGGCCCTTGGCGATGGCGCAGACATCTGCATGGAATTCCTTGGCGGAAACATCGACCCACACATTGTCTTCATTGCGACGGGAGAAAAGTGACGGGTTGTTGGCCAGCTTCGCCTGACGCAGCACGAAATCGGTGACATTCATGGTGGGCGGGCTGACGACCTTGGCCGGAACAGAAATCTCTTGCACAATAGCTCCTTTGATATGTGGGCCTGCGTTGGTGTTGCTTTACTCTATCCGGCCAGCAGGCCATCTGCCGGGAGAATTTTGTTACCGGTGAGTAACTTTATGTTGTCCAGCTCACACTTTCAATTTGGTGAATTGATTCGCCGTGCTGACTAGACTGAGCCAATGCAATTGCCGCCTCCCGATTCCGCTGTTCCAGCTCCGAACCCCGCACCCGCCCTGGCCGCGCCCGTAAGCGGCCCCAACCGTGGCGGCCTGGCTCTGGGCATTGACATTGGGGGCACCAAAGTTGCTGCCGGGGTGGTGGATGGAAACGGCGCCATCTTAGCTCAACTGCGCCGGGATACGCCCGGGCGTGATGCCCGTGCCGTGGAAGCCGTCATTGTGGAGCTGGTCAACGAACTCGATGCGAAGTACCACGTGGAGTCCATCGGCATTGGGGCTGCGGGGTGGATGGACTTGGACGGGTCCACGGTGGTTTTCAGCCCGCATTTGGCGTGGCGCGAGGAGCCCCTGCGCCAGACCCTGGAAGCCATGCTGGGGCGCCCAGTCCTAGTGACCAACGACGCCGACGCTGCGGGCTGGGCCGAATGGCGCTTTGGAGCCGGCCGCGGCCAGAACAGGCTCGTCATGCTGACGCTGGGAACCGGCATTGGCGGGGCACTGGTCATGGACGGGCGGGTGGAGCGCGGCAGTTTTGGCATGGCTGGCGAGTTTGGCCATCAAATCATCATGCCGGGCGGCCACCGCTGTGAGTGCGGCAATCGGGGTTGCTGGGAGCAGTACGCCTCGGGCAATGCACTAGGCCGTGAAGGCCGGGAACTAGCCAAGAAGCATTCACCCATGGCTGCCGGATTGTTGGGCGCCGTCAACGGTCGGGGCAAGGACATCACCGGCACAGTTGTCACGGAGCTCGCCTTGCAGGGTGAGGCGACGGCGAAGGAACTGGTCGCCGAGGTGGGCGAGTGGCTTGGGCTGGGCATCGCCAACTTGGCTGCCGCCTTGGATCCTGCGCTCTTCATCATCGGGGGCGGGTTAAGCACCGCCGGTGAGCTGTTGTTGGAGCCTGCCCGCCGAGCCTATGCCCGGAATCTCACCGGACGGGGCTACAGAAAAGAAGCCCACATCACGGTGGCCCAATTGGGTCCGGCTGCCGGGTTGATCGGCGCAGCCGACCTGGCCCGGGTCAGGGCGCACAAGGAACGAGACGCCAGCGCCTAGCCGCTTGCCAACTTCGCCGCGGCGCCTGAGCCGATCCTGTGGAGCCAACTAGACAACGGCGCCGTCGCCGCTGTCGTGGTCGCGGTGGTTCGGCAGCCGGTACAGCAAGTAGCCGGTTCCGGCCAGGAATGCCGCTATCACACCAATCACGAGCATCATGGGGATTTGGCGCCAAAAAATGGCAGCAATGACGAGAAAAATGGGGCCGCCGGCCGCGCCGATCCAAGACAGCACGATGGCTGGTTCGGAATTGGCCAGGCTGGGCAGTTCCTCCGGCACAAAGCCCTCGTCGTCGTCCTCGGCAACATAGTCGCGGGGACCCTGTGACGGGGCACCGTCTGCTGTGTAATCAGTTCCGGGGCGTTCCATGGGTGCCGGAGCTTCCTGACGCTGCCACACGCCCAGGGGGTCAAAGTCAACGACGCCCTTGGTGTCGGGCTCGACGGTGGCGGTTCCGGTGGCTGGTGGTAGTGCTGTCGCATCGGGGGCGTCCAGAAACGAATCTTCGGGTTCTTCCAGCCGGGCTACAAGGTCGCGCCACACCTCATCGTCAGTGCCGCCGGGGTGCGGGGTGCCCGCGCCGGGGTCAGAGTGCATGAATGTTCCTCCGAAAGAAGTCAGCTGACTGGGAAAAGATCAACGGTGCATCGTTGTCCATGGTGGCTACATGGTAACTGTTTTCCAGCGTCACCAGCTGCAGCTCGGCATTGCTGAGGTTTTCCTTCAGCAAGGAAATGCTGGTGTCGGGCACCACGTGGTCCACGCTGGAGCGGAATACCAGCGTGGGTGCCGTAACCTGCGGCAACCTGGCAATGGTGTCAACGAAGAGTTGGGACAGTTCGTGCACGGCTGCGACGGGTGTGCGGGTGTAGGCCTCCTCGCTGATCCCAGTCATTTTGATGTCGTCCCCAATGGCGGGCACGCTCTTGAGCAGCCACTTGAGCAGCCCGGAGTATTTGGCCCGCGGATCACTGAACGTCAGCCCCGGGTTCACCACGGCCACCCCCGCCACAGGATGAAGTGCCGCCACTCGCAACGCCAAGGCCCCTCCCATGGACATGCCGGCAACAAAAACAGTGTCGCACCGGGCTGCCAGTTCCAAATAGGACGCCTCAAAGTCCCGGTACCAATGCTCCCACGGAGTTTTGGACAGCTCCTGCCAGGTGGTGCCGTGGCCAGCCAGCAAGGGCATGTTGACGGCGAATCCTTCCTGAGCCAGATAATCGCTCCATCCCTGCATGCTGACCGGCGAACCAGTGAACCCATGGCAAACAGCAACACCGACACGGGCCAAATCCCCGTGCCCCTCTGAACGGAACGCTAGCGCCATGGTGATGGCCCCTTTCCTGCCCGGTGTGATTCGCCGGATAGATTGCTTGATTTGGCACGGCTGGGCTGTGCACTAATTGCTGCCGCTGTCACTAGACTACTGTTGGTACGTCCATGGCGGGGGTACCGCGCTGAACTCGGTCTGCCTGCAGCCGGGAGCACCAGAGGAGGAACACCACAGTGATCTATTGGGTATTGAAGAAGATTTTTCTGGGCCCGGTCCTGAAGGTACTGTTCCGTCCCTGGACGAAGGGCCTGGACAACTTGCCGACCGAGGGTCCGGCGGTGCTGGCCAGCAACCATTTGTCCTTCTCCGATTCCATTTTTATGCCCCTCATGGTGCCGCGGCCAGTGGTTTTTCTGGCCAAGAGCGACTACTTCACCGGCAAGGGCATCAAGGGCCGGCTGACGGCGGCCTTCTTTAAGCTCACCAACCAGCTGCCCATGGACCGTTCGGGAGGTGCCGCATCCGCGAGTTCCCTGGACACGGGCGTCCAGGTGCTCAAGGATGGCGGGCTTTTGGGCATTTATCCCGAGGGCACACGCAGCCCCGATGGCAGGCTTTACCGTGGCAAAGTGGGGGTGGCCAAGCTTGTGCTCACGGCCAACGTGCCGGTGATCCCTGTGGCCATGATTGGCACCGACAAGGTCCAGCCCATTGGCCGGCGGATCCCCACCATCCGCCGCCTGGGTGTGATTTTTGGTGAACCCATGGACTTTAGCCGGTACCAGGGCATGGCCGATGACAGGTTCGTGCAGCGGTCCGTCACGGATGAGATCATGTATGAACTCATGCGACTTTCCGGCCAGGAATATGTTGATTCCTACGCCACCACCGTTAAGGAGAAACTGGCGGCCGAAAAGGCCGAGAAGAACACCAAGGCGGCCCCCGGCAAAGACGGCAAGGATGGCAAAGCAACCGTAGGCGATGCCAAGAATCCGGCCGGTGCTGTGCGGCTGGAACCGGAACCGACGTTGTTGCCCGGTACGGTAAGCATCATTGGTGCCAAGACGAATACTCAGGAGGCCATGCCTCCCGCTGTGGAAGACCCGCAGGAATCAGCCAAATAGGGGCCAAATACCAGCCGCACCGGCCGGTATCTAGTCCAGGCGCCATCTCAGGACATGGACTGGTTTCTGGCCAGTCGTTCGGGGGGATAGGCTTAAGGCGTGACTGATCTAACTTTTACCTCGACACAAGCACCCGCCGCCGGAATTTCCGTCCCCGGTGCTGCCGTATATCCGGGCCTGGATGCTTGGCGCGAGTTGCCTATTGCCCAGCAGCCCACCTGGTCCGAGTCCCCGGCCTTTGAGCCCACGGTGAAGGAGCTTTCGGTCCTGCCGCCGCTGGTGTTTGCCGGTGAAGTGGACGTGTTGCGTTCACGGTTGGCCCAGGCTGCCCAGGGCAAGGCGTTCCTGCTTCAGGGCGGCGACTGTGCCGAAACTTTCGAAGCCGCCACGGCGGATAAGATCAGCGCCCGCGTCAAGACCATCCTGCAGATGGCAGTGGTGCTCACTTACGGCGCCCAGCTGCCTGTCATCAAGATGGGCCGCATGGCCGGCCAGTTCGCCAAGCCGCGTTCCTCCAATGATGAAACGCGCGACGGCGTGACCCTCCCGGCATACCGTGGCGACATCGTGAACGGCTACGACTTCACCCCGGAATCCCGCCAGCACGATCCCGCCCGCATGCTCAAGGCCTACCACACCTCGGCATCCACCTTGAATCTGATCCGCGCCTTCACGCAGGGCGGCTTTGCCGATCTGCGCAGCGTGCACGAGTGGAACAAGGGCTTCACCTCCAACCCGGCCCACAGCCGCTACGAGCAGCTGGCCAAGGACATCGACAACGCGATTAAGTTCATGGCGTCCTGCGGTGCCGATTTTGAGGCATTGAAGACTGTCGAATTCTTTGCCAGCCACGAGGCACTGCTGCTGGACTACGAGCGCGCACTGACGCGGATCGACTCACGCACGGGCCTTCCTTACGACACCTCCGCCCACTTCTTGTGGATTGGTGAGCGCACCCGCGACCTGGATCAGGCCCACGTGGAGTTCCTCTCCCGTGTCCGCAACCCGATCGGTGTGAAGCTTGGCCCCACCACGTCCCCTGATGATGCACTGCGCCTCATTGAAAAGCTTGACCCGAACCGCGAACCCGGCCGCCTGACGTTCATCACGCGCATGGGTGCCACCAACATTCGGGAGAAGCTGCCGAACCTGGTGGAGAAAGTAACGGCCTCCGGTGCGCAGGTGCTGTGGGTCACAGACCCCATGCACGGCAACACAGTCACCTCGCCCAACGGCTACAAGACCCGCAACTTTGACGACGTCATTGATGAAGTCCGCGGCTTCTTCGAAGTTCACCAGGCCCAGGGTACCTTCCCGGGTGGCCTGCACGTGGAGATGACCGGCGACGACGTGGCCGAGTGCCTCGGTGGCGCCGACCCCGTGGACCAGGAAGCGTTCCTGACCGGCTACGAGTCTGTTTGCGACCCCCGCCTGAACCACAAGCAGTCACTGGAAATGGCATTCCTGGTCGCTGAAGCACTGGGCAAGTCCAAGTAGTTCCCGCAGAAAAGTCCCGTTCAAAGGACCCCGCCCGCTTCGCGGACGCCCGAAGCCGCTCCCGGGTCCTTTGAACGGGACTTTTCTGTACCCGCTCATCCTTGAGACACCGAAACGGTCATCCGCTGCTGAAATAGCGTCAGCGGATGACCGTTTCGTCGTCCCAGCGACAGGGGCGGCGCTAGATGACCTGCAGCACGATGGTGGAGCCTTCCGGGGCTTGGCCGCCGTCGGGCGTCTGGAAGCGCACTGTGCCGAAGAATCCACCCAGCAGCTTCTCCACGCTGACCTTGAAGCCCAGGTCCTCCAGCGCCTTGGTGGCGGCGTCAACCTGCTTGCCCACCTGGTTGGGTACGGTGATCATCCGCGGTCCCTTGGAGAGCGTCAGGGTGACGGTGTCGCCGGCCTTGAGGTTGCCCGCGTCCGGACTTTGGGAGACTACCGAACCGGTGCGAACCGTGAGACTGTTGACGCGCTCGGGAGCGATGGCTGCCACCAGACCCACGGCCTTCAGGGCTGCCACGGCGTCGGCTTCGGTTTTGCCTGCCAAGGCCGGGACAGGGATGGGCTCCGGCCCCTTGGAGACCACCAGGTTCACTTTGGTGTTGGCCCGGAACTCTTTCCCCGTGGCTGGATCCTGACTCAGTACGACGCCGGCCGGCACCTTCTCGTCGAAGGTCTCCGTGACGGTGCCCACGGCCAGTTGGCCGTCGGTGAGGAGTGTCTGGGCCGCGTCCAGTGCCTGCCCGGTCACGGCGGGGACCTTGTAGAGAACAGGCCCTGCCGAGACTTTCAAGGTGACCGATTGAAACTTCCGGATCGATTCCCCGGCGCCGGGATCGGTGGCCACCACAAAACCGGCAGCAACCTTCTCATCAAACACGTTGGAGGTTGGTAGCAGCTCAAACCCTTGGGCCTGCAGCAGTTCCTGGGCTTGTGCCACTGTCTTGTTGTGGACGTCAGGGACCGTTGACAGGGCGCCGGGACCCAAAGCGAGGAACCAGCCGGCAACCGCGACAACGACGAAGAGCAGCACCACCAGAAGGCTCCACAACAGGGCCCTGCGCCGGGGGTTTTTGGGGCCAAGAACTATTTGCGGTGTGGCGGCTGCCTTGGCGCGGGCCTTGGCATCGGCGCTGGCCTGGCGCTTGGAAAGGGCAGGCGCGGAGGTGCCGTCTCCCGCCTGGGCATAGGAGCTGGCGCCGATGTGCGCGGCGCTGGTGTTCCCGGCGTCGTACATGTCCGTGCGGGAATCCTCGGTGTACAGCCTCGACGACGGCGGCAGAACTGAGGTGGGGAAGTTGGGGGCGGCAATTACGCTGGTGGCATCGTTGTGAATCGCAGAGGTTGCCTGGGAAATAGCCTCGGTGTTGGCGTTGGATCCCACCACGGGACGCTGGCCCAACGGGGTGCCGCCAAAATCCAATTCGGCAGGCGTGAGTGTCTGGCGGATATGGCGGAGGTCCTCCAGGAGTGCGGCGCCATTGGCAGGCCTGTGGTCAGGATCCTTCTCGGTCATGTAGCGCACCAGCTCGTCCATGACCGGAGGGAGCCCGGCAATGGCAAGGGAAGGCGCCGGAACGTCATCTTGGATGTGCGCCATGACCACGGCAACCGGCACTGTGCCGCGGAAGGGCTGGACGCCTGTGAGTAGTTCATAGAGCATGATGCCGGCGGAATAAATGTCGCTGCGGGCATCGCCATTGTGGCCCTGGGCAAGCTCAGGGGCAATGTAGCCCACCGTGCCCAGCAACGTTCCCGTGTTGGTGTTGGTGGTGACGGCCCGGGACAAGCCGAAGTCACCGATCTTGACCCAGCCCTGACGTGAAATCAGCACGTTCTCGGGCTTCACGTCCCGGTGAACCAGGCTGGCGTTGTGCGCGGCCGCCAGGCCCTCAACGACGGGATCCAGCAGGTCCAGCGCCTGCCGTGGGCTCAGGGCCCCACGTTGATTGATGACATCACGCAGGGTGTAGCCGTCAATGAATTCAAAGACCAGGTAGGCGTGCTGCGGACCCACACCGTGGTCATGGATTTGCACCACATGGGGGTGGGAGAGGCTCGCCGCACTTTGGGCCTCCCGCTGCAGCCGGGCAATGAAGGCGGCATCGGTGGCCAGGTGCGGATGCAGGATCTTCAGCGCAATGTTTCTGTGTAGGCGCAAGTCCTTGGCTAAATACACTGTGGACATGCCGCCGTGAGCCACCTTGGACAAAACCAGGTAGCGCTCATCAACGGTGGACCCGATCAGGGGGTCAGCTGCGGGATCTTGCACTCTTCCAGCTTATGAGTTGAAACGAAAAGGGACACCCTGCAACACAGTGCAGGGCGTCCCTTTTCGTTGAGAGCGTACTTTAGCGGGCTAAAAGTTTAGTGAAAACAATTCAGCTAAAAAGCGCACGGTTGGCTTTGATGCCGGCCACGTAAATGACAGTGTCCTTGAACATGCCGTTCACACTGACCGAGTATTGGCCCTGGTAGTAACCGGCAATGGCCAAATCCTCCGACGGTGCACCCTTGAGCAGCGCCCGAATAATCGCCACGCCGGCCGTCACATTGTCCTGCGGGTCCAACAAATTCAGCTTCCGGCCCACCAAGCCCGAGGCCCAGTCGCCGGCATCCGGGATGACCTGCATGGTGCCAATGGCGTTGGCCGGTGACACTGACTGGTGGTTGAAACCGGATTCCTGCTGCGCGAACGCCAGGGCCAGCGCGGGATCCACTCCCATGCTTGCTGCTGTGCTGGCAACAATCTCCTTCATCTGCGCCCGGTTGGGTGCCGGCGCTGCCAGAAGTTCAGCCTTGTTCTTGTTGGCGTCACTGACAACGGCATCGGGGTAGACGTAGTGCAGGAAGGTGTTGGGCACCTTCTGGTCCTCGGTCAGGGCGCCCGGGGCCGCCGGTGACGGCGCCAGCGGCGTGATGTCGCTGGAGGCAGTTCCGATTCCGGGGATCACCAGGGTTTTGCCCGGATGGATGGTGCTGCGCAGCTCCATGCTGTTCGCGGATGCCAACGCCGAAACGCTCACATCGTGGTTCGCCGCAATGGCGGAGAGGGTGTCCCCGGCCTTGATGACATAGTTGTCTCCGCCGGCAGGCTGGGCAGTGGAGACCTGCGGGGACGACGGCGCAGCCGCCGCCGCCTGGCCACCCACCTTGATCTCCTGGCCGGGATGGATGATGGAACTGCCATTGAGATTGTTCAAGGACAATACCGTTGACAGGCTCACCTTGTGCTGGGCCGCAATTCCGCTGAGCGTGTCACCGCTGCGCACTGTGTAGCTAGCTGCCGCGGTTGCCGTCGTGGGGCTGGCAGCAGCTGCCTGATCTCCGGAAATGAGCAGGACCTTGCCGGGGTGGATAATCGAAGTGGCGGAGAGGTTGTTCAGTGTGAGCACTGACTGCGTGGAGACACCGTAGCGTGCGCCAATCGCTGAGACGGTGTCGCCTGCGGCAACGGTGTGCTTGCTGTTGGTGGCGGTTTGCGCGGGCATGGTTGCCTTGGCGGGAAGTCCGCGGGGAACCGACGTTGCCACGACAGCAGCCGAAATGCTGGTGCCGGTGGACGTGCGGGCCTTGACTGCGGCAAGGACGCTCTTGCCGTCAATGGCGCCGTGGGGCGCTGTTTGGGTCTTGACCGGAGCGGCCGTTGCGGGCGGGGCCATGGCTAAGGAGGAGAGCATGACTACGGGAATGGCTGCTGTGGCGACTGCTGCTAGCTGCTTGCCGGCGGTAGTCGAGGGGCGTGTGGGTGTCATGGGTGCATACCTCAAGTTTTCCGTTACGGATGATGCTATTGGTAACGATGTTACTGATGTGACTCAAATTGAACCTACACTAAACCACCAGCGTGGCGGGTTTATTTGTGGAATCAGGCACAATTTATTGGCAGCTTTATACCGTGGGAGCTGATCTGTGGGAACCTTTGAGTGTGAGTAAAGTTGAAACAGTAGTCAGCGAATGGCTGCCCCTGCCCGATGTAGCCGAGAAACTTGATGTCTCGGTCACCAAAGTCCACGCCATGGTCAAGGACGGTTCCTTGCTGGCAGCACGTATAGGTGAACGCTCAATTCGAGCTGTTCCGGCCGAATTCTTTGCCGATGACCACATCCTGGAAAGCCTGCGCGGCACCATCTCGGTGCTTCACGATGCAGGATTTGAAGATGACGAAGCCATTGTTTGGCTCTTCACCTTTGATGAGTCATTGCCGGGCCGTCCCATCGATGCCCTGCACGCCGGCCGGAAGACTGAAATTCGCCGTCGCGCATCAGCCTTGGGCTGGTAATTCAAAACCTTTGAAGTGTTGGGCCCCAGCGTCGCGGGCCTGGCACTGCCAGCGCGCCCGTCCCCGCTTTTCGCACCCGTTCCTACGGGTGCGAAAAGCGGGGACGGGCGCGTCTGCTTAACCGTTGGGAGCGGCTGGTGGGCCCACAGCTCCGAGAGGCTCCAATGGGAGACGCGCCAGCGGATCTCATTGGAGAGGAGCTGGGGACTAGGACGTCCTGGAAACGGCGCCGCGGCCCAAAGCTGACAGCGCCACCGACACAAAGTCCTCGATGGGCAACGTGTCCAAGGCGGCAAAGGCCGTTTCACTGAGATCCGCGATCATGGCCTCGGTGCTGGCAAGCGCCCCCGACTCGACCATGATGGCGCACAGGCGGGCCACCTCGGCGTCCGTCAAGTCCTGGCGGCCCAGATTTTTATCAACAAATTCCTTCTCGGCCTCTGCCGCGGCGTCAATGGTCAGTCCCACCAAGACCGTTCGTTTGCCTTCGCGAAGATCGTCGCCAGCCGGCTTTCCCGTTTGTACCGGGTCCCCAAAAACTCCCAGGACGTCGTCGCGCAGTTGGAAGGCCTCACCCAAAGGCAGGGCGAAGGCGCTGTAACCCGCCAGAAGTGACTCTTGGGCGCCGGCCAGTGCGCCACCGAGCACCAGGGGGTGCTCCGAGGAGTATTTGGCACTCTTAAAGCGAATGATGGCCGATGCCCTGGCCACAGCAGTGTTGTGTGGTTTTGAGGGGCCGGCCACTTCTTCCAAAATATCCAGGTACTGCCCCGCCATGACCTCTGTTCGCATGAGGTTGAAAACCGCACGGGCCCGTGGGTTGCTGCCCTGGTCCACGCGGGCGAACATTTCCTCGCTCAGGGACAGGCACAGGTCGCCTGTCAGAATGGCCGCAGCATGGCCGAATCGTTCAGCGTCCAAAGCCCAGCCCTGATCAGCGTGGAGCGTGCTGAACTGCTTGTGCACGCTGGGCCCGCCGCGGCGGGTATCCGAGCGGTCAATAATGTCATCGTGGATCAAGGCCGCGGCTTGAAAGAGTTCCAGGGCCGCTCCCGCGGCAATGATTGACGTCGAATCGGCGGCGCCCCCCGCGCCGCGCCAGCCCCAGTAACACAGCAGCGCGCGCATCCGTTTTCCACCAGTGACAAGTGTCTTGATGGAATCGATCAGGACCAGCGTCGCCGGAGAAATCTCGGCCAAGAGCTGGTGCTTCTCGGCCAGGAAGTCATTCAATTGCGCGGCAACGCCAGCAATGTAGGCCTCGTTTTCACCAGCAATGGCGGCGTCAGTCTGCTCAGGCGTTGCGTTCATGCTTTCAGAGTTCCTAGCTGTGGGAGGTGCTGGCCGGTCGTAGGGGGGTTGCGCAGGGAGGGCATGATCTTGCCCGGGGCATGCTGCGCCGTTGAACTGGGTGAATCTACTTCAGCGAGGCAGGCAACAATGTGGCGCCCACCGTGAAGGTGGCTGTGGCCGCTGTTTGGACCACCGAGACGGTGATGATTTCCTGGCCCCCAGCCCGGATAAACGTCTTCAGCGGCACTCCGTCCACGGCGTCGCCGGGCTGGGCAGTGAAGCCCTGGTCGGTAAAGACCTTGGAGTAGTAGCTCAAAACATCGGCGGCAGGGGCCGTCACTGTGGCAGTCAGTGCGGCAACGGAAACAGGTGTGGTCAGCTGAACGCTGGACGCCTGGATCTGCGCGCCCGTCATGAGCGGGACCACCGTCTTGGGAAAGCCGTCAACGAGCTCCTTCACAGCCGACTTTGCGGTGGCAGCGGCCGTTTCGGTGCCTGAGGCGGTAGCCGCAGCGGTTGAGGGTGTAGCCGCTGGCGCACTTGACGCGGTTGCAGTTGGCGTGTTGGTGGGTGTGGCCGGGCTTGAGCAAGCGGCCAAAAGTATCACGGCGGAACTTGCCGCGACGCCGAACAGGCCCCTGCGTGCGAGCAACAGGGGGGAGCCGGGGCGGGGTGTGGAGTTTGTCATGACTTTTCCTTTGCTGCCGGTGCCGGTGCGTTGGCACCAACTCTCAGTTTACCCACTACGGGCAACGGTACCCCAGCACATGTTGTGCACCTCACTCCCGCAGTGGGGTGCAGCGTTCACCATCACTAGACTTGAGGGGTGAACCAGCAACTGCAGCAGGACAAGCTTCCCGAGCAAGACGGCTGCACCATCATGCATGTTGACATGGACGCGTTCTTTGTCTCGGTGGAGTTGCGCGAGCGCCCGGATTTGGTGGGCAAGAAGGTTATAGTTGGCCACCCGCTGGGACGTTCGGTGGTGCTTTCAGCCTCCTATGAAGCCCGGGCCGTGGGGGTTCGCTCGGCCATGCCCATGGCGACTGCGCTACGCCTGTGCCCGACCGCCGTCGTGATTGAACCTCGCCACCAGCTCTACTATCAGGTTTCGGCCCAGGTGATGGAGGTCTTCAACTCCATCACTGACACGGTGGAGCAACTGAGTGTGGATGAGGCGTTTCTGGACATTCGCGGTGCTCTCCGGCGTTTGGGTACGCCCTTGGAAATTGGGGCGTTGATCCGTTCGCGGATTTCTGCGGAGATAGGAATTACTGCCTCGGTGGGGATAGCGGCGAGCAAATTTGTGGCCAAGGTGGCGTCAACCCGGTGCAAACCCAATGGGATGCTGCTGATCGAGCAGGAAGGCACAGTGGCCTACCTGCACACCTTGCCGGTGGAAGCCCTGTGGGGAGTGGGGGCAAAAACCCGTGAAGTCCTGGCCCGTCTGGGGATCTTCACCGTGGCGGATGTTGCCGCCACTCCCGTGGCAAGCTTGCAAAAGGCCCTGGGCAGCACAGGGTCCGCCCTGCATGCGCTGTCATGGGGGATCGATCCGCGCCCCGTGTCAACGGTGCGCGCGGAGAAGAGTATTGGTGCCGAGGAGACTTTCGCCCAAGACACGTACGACGACGAGATTCTCACCCGTGAACTGTTGCGCCTCTCGCACCGGGTGGCCGCGCGGCTGCGGCTTGCCAATCTCAGTGGCCGCACCCTGGCCTTGAAAATCAAGTACACAGACTTTTCGACCATCACCCGGTCCAAAACCTTGGGAGCGGGCACTGACAGTGCCGCCCAAATCTACGCAGGGGCCGTGGCGCTGCTACTTGCCCTCGGGACCAGACCCCAGAGCGTGCGCCTGATAGGGGTGCGCATTGACCAGCTGGAATCGGTGGACTCTGCCCCACTGCAATTTTCCCTGGACCCGCGTGAGGACAATAACCGTAGTACAGAGGTGGTGGGTGATGCCATTGCGGCACGCTTTGGCAGCGCCAAAATCGTGCCGGCCAGGCTCCTGAAACCGCGGGATTCACCGTAAACAAAAATTGCGTTTGTTACGCCACCGTGCAGGACGGGTGGGGCGCGTTTTCCAGGCCCTGAACGGCGACTCGCAACTCTCACGTGGAGCTTGTCAACACCTTTGCAGATGCGGGTTTCAGATCGGCAAAATCAAGCCTATTGTTAGTACAAGGAGTTAAATCTTGGATGGCTTCCCAACTCATTGACGATCTGGGTAAATTAGGGACACGGCGTGTACCTGACCCCCGGGGAACCGATGACGTTGCAAGGACGTTAACGAGTACAGACGCCTACGGCCCTGACCTGAAGGAGGTCGTCATGCCCCTCTCTGAGCACGAGCAGAGACTGTTGGACCAGCTGGAGCAGCAGTTGCATGCTGAAGATCCCAAGTTTGCCAACGTCTTGTCCACCTCACCCAGCAGATCACTGTCCACACGGAACATTGTGATCGGCGTGCTGGTGGTGATCATCGGGTTGATGATCTTGTTGGGCGGTGTGGCCTCCCAACTAATAGTCGTGGGAATTCTAGGATTCCTCGTCATGGGTGCAGGAGTTTACTTGGCCATCTCGAAACCGAAGTTTGGGGCTGACCCGCAAAGGGTTGGTAAAGCTGGCGGCAATGCCGGTGCCAAGCCCAAGAGCGGCTTCATGAACAATCTTGAAGAGAAGTGGGACGAGCGCCGCCGCGAACAGTAGGCGATGGGTTGACGTGCGCGTGAGGTATTAACGAGCGTCCGTCGGCCGGATCAAGCTGGCCTTTACATTCAGGCTGTGCCTGAGCCATGAGATTCCCAATAAATAGGCCCCCTGGGGGGCCTATTTGTGTTTAAGTGATCTTTTCCCAACGGATGTGGTTCACGACCCCGCCGGGTGCCCTACCTGTCCGCGCCCACACACGCCGGGTGGCGCCAAAGTCCTCCACAGTGGCCACCAAAGTCCTCCACTTTCCCCCCCTAGAGGCGGCAATCGCCCCCAGATTGGCCCCTGGTGGGGTGAAAATGTGGCAAAAATCCAGTTCGCGACGTCATTGTTGATTTTTCCCCTCCACTATGTTGACACGGATCACTTCCCCGGAAACATGGGAAATCTTTGGAACATTTGAGGGGAACACGGGCTCAAATGGAATTGACGGTGGAGGATTGTGGAGTAATGTGGAGCACGTAAGAGGGAATAGGGCTAGGTTGGTCCTAAAGTCTCGACATTGAAGGTGGTGATGGGTTGTTTCTCGGAACACACTCACCGCGCCTTGATGAGAAGGGAAGGATCATTCTTCCCGCAAAGTTCCGGGAGGAGCTTTCCAGCGGACTTGTCCTTACCAAAGGGCAGGAAAACTGCATCTACGTCTTCAGTGCCCGGGAGTTTGAAAAGGTCTTGGCGCAAATGCAGGATGCGCCACTGTCGAACATGGCGGCCCGCGACTACATCCGAATCTTTCTGTCAGGCGCCTCAGATGAGGTGCCTGACAAACAGGGACGCGTGACCATTCCGGCCACCTTGCGTTCCTATGCGGGCCTGGAGAAGGAACTGGTGGTCATTGGTGCCGGCAGCCGGGCGGAGATCTGGGATGCAACAGCTTGGCGCGAGTACTTGGCAGCCAAGGAGGGTGCGTTCTCGGCCACTGATGAACAAGCAATTCCCGGAATTAGCTAGAGCACTTTCGTTTCACTGGTGATGATCTTGAGCGAGATCTCCAGCCGCCCAGCATGGTTCAACCTGACTCACCTTCCCCGGAGCCAGGCAGGACAAGGCTTGGCGCGGAGGGGGATCTGGTTTAAGAACACACCACGCAAGAGGCGCCGGTGTCGACGGATTCCAGCACAGCAGTACAGCAGCACCAGAAAAGATTTTCATTGCCATATTTGCATTGCCACTGGGGAACGATTTTTTCCCCTTCCGGTTTTGACCGAAGAGAAACGGAGTCGTGATGACGTCGGAAAACCCCACGCCACCAACGTCCGAACGCCACACTCCCGTTTTGAAAGATCGCTGCATCAATCTCCTGGCCCCGGCTTTTGAGGTTGCCCGGGCAGCCGGCCGCACCCCCATCGTCATTGACGCGACACTGGGCATGGGCGGCCACAGCGAAGCTATGCTGCAGCGCTACCCGGATCTGCACCTGATTGGCATTGACCGGGACACCGAAGCGCTGGGTTTGGCGGGGGAGCGGCTTTCACCCTTCGCGGACCGCACCGATCTGGTGCACGCTGTCTACGACGAAATCGCCTCTGTGCTGGATGATCTTGGCATTCGGCGCATTGACGGCATCCTCATGGATCTGGGCGTCTCGTCCTTGCAACTGGATGAGCGTGAGCGCGGCTTTGCTTATTCCTTCGATGCTCCCTTGGACATGCGCATGGATACCAGTCGGGGCCAAACAGCTGCGGACGTCATCAACCAGTACTCCGAGGAGGACCTGGTTCGCATCATCCGCAAATGGGGCGAGGAAAAATTTGCCGGCCGTATAGCGAACCATATTGTTGCAGCGCGAAACGTTGCGCCGCTAACCCGAACCGGGGAGTTGGTGGATATCATCCGAAATGTTGTCCCCTCCGGCGCCGCCAAAACGGGTGGCCACCCCGCCAAGCGAACATTCCAGGCCTTGCGCATTGAAGTCAACGAGGAACTCAGCGTCCTGGAAACCGCCATTCCAGCAGCCGTTGACGCCCTGGCCCTCCACGGCCGCGCAGTAGTCATGTCCTACCACTCCCTTGAGGACAAGATCGTCAAGGCAGTCTTCGCCGCTGGCTCCTCTTCCTCGGCCCCGGCCGGCTTCCCGGTGGAACTCGAAGAACACAAGGCAACTCTTAAACGTCTCACCAAGGGAACCGAAATCCCCACGGATGAGGAAATCGCAGAAAATCCAAGGGCCGCATCGGCGCGGCTGCGGGCAGTGGAAAAGATCAGAGTCAGGAGTGCATCATGAGCCAGCGTGCATCACGCACCTTCACCGTGACCGAGGGCAACACGGCACTGAGACTGCAGCACGACGACCCCGAACTTTTGCTCCCGGACCCCAAAACCAAGAAGGCGCGCACACCGCTCTCCCTGGTGGTCTCAACGCCACGCCGGAGTCGCTCCTCCGTGGTGGTCATCTTCTTTCTGGTGATCCTGGCAGCAACAGCCGTAGTCCTGGGCACCAGCATCTCCGTAAGCAAGGGCCAGTATGAGCTAGTGGGGTTGAAGAACCAGCAGTCTGATCTGCACAAAGCCAACCAGACGCTGGAGCAGGAGATCGCTGCCCGCCAGGCGCCGCAGAACCTTGTTTCAAGGGCCGCAGCCCTGGGCATGGTGCCGGCCGGAACCACCGGCCAGATAGATGTGCGGAACAAAACTGTCAGCGGTTCACCGCTGCCTGCCACAGCAGATACCAAGGGCCTGGCCAGCATCCCGCCAGCACTGATTGACCCGCCCACAGCAGTGGCGCCTGCAGAGCCTGTGTTGAGTCCTGCCGCCATTGCCCAGTCGGGCGAAAAGTCCCAGCAGCCGGCGCCCACTACACCAGCTCCCAATCCAGCCGCAGCCGTGAGTCCTGAACTCAACGGCGGGACCATCCCGGCCCCCGCCCAAAAGGACAGTTAGGCTATTCGAAAGGGCCTGGCAGCTTTGACTGCCCCAACGCTTGAGTGCAAGGAATCGTAGCAGTGGCACAAAACTCCAACCAGAGCGCACCGGGCGTCAATGCCCTCCAACTCAACAAGGTTGGCCGCGGACGGATGCGGCTTGGTTTCATCATCATGCTGGCGGTCCTGCTGGTCATTGCCGGTCGCTTGATCATGGTTCAAGGTCTGGACACTGGCAACATGGCCCAGGCTGCCGAGAATCAGCGGACGGTGGTACAGAAATTGCCGGCCGTTCGGGGCAAAATCATTGATTCCAAGGGCAAGGTCCTGGCCGAGAGCATCATTCGCTACAACATCACCGTCTCCCAAATCAATGTTGCGGATTTTGAGGAATATGCGCACCGGAACGCTGATACGGGCGTGATCGAAGAATTCACCAAGGACGAAGGCCTGAAGAAGGTTGCCGATGTTCTGGGTCTGGCCTTTGCGGACGTGAAGAAGAACGCAACGGGAACCAAGAACCACAACTACCTGGCCATGGACGTCAGCCCGCTGGTGGAGAAGGAAATTGCGGGGCTTGGCGTGCCCGGCATCTACTCCGAAGCTGTCACGAAACGTGTCTACCCCATGGGAGCCGTGGGCGGGCCGATCGTTGGCTTTGTTGATGCCGACGGCCAGCCGCTGGCCGGCATTGAGCAGACCATGAACTCCAAGCTCACAGGCACCGACGGCAGCCGCACCTACCAGGCTGGCAAGAATGGCATCATCATTCCCACCGCACCGGTGCGCACCGTCCCGGCCGTCGACGGTCAAACCGTTAAACTGACCATCGATCAAGACATGCAGTACTACGCCCAACAGGCCGCCCAGCAGCAAAAGCAGCAATACAGCGCCCAGTGGGCCAGCGTTTCAGTCATTGAAGTCAAAACTGGCAAAGTGGTGGCCCTGGCCGACAGTGATTCCTACGATCCCAACAACGTGGGCGCCTCCGATCCCAACAACATTGGCTCACGCACAGTGAGTTCGGTGGTCGAGCCTGGTTCAACAGACAAGATCGTCACTGCCTCGGCAGTGGTGGAGGAGGGCCTGGCCACGCCCATGAGCGAGTTCCTGGTTCCGTCATCGTTGAACATTGGCGGCCAGAACTTCTCCGACGCCTTCGACCACGGAACAGAACAACGTACCCTGGCGGGCATCATTGCCGATTCCATGAACACCGGAACTGTCATGGCAGGGTCCAAGCTGTCCTTGCAACAACGCTATGACTACCTGCGCAAGTTCGGTGTTGGCGAAAAAACGGGCATTGAGCTGCCCGGCGAAAGCCCCGGCATTCTGGCTGACTGGAAGAACTGGGATGGCCGCCAGCAGTACACAGTGCTGTTTGGTCAGGGCGTGGCTCAAACACCTCTGCAGACCACCATGATCTTCCAAACGGTGGCCAACAATGGCGTCAGGCTCAAGCCCACCATCATTGATTCGTTCACAGCCGCCGACGGAACGGTGGAAACGCCCGCGCAAGCCCCCGGCGTCAAGGTCATCAGTCCCGAGACAGCGCAGGATGCCAGGGACATGCTCGAGGGCGTGGTGACCATGACCGACTACAAGGTGGTGGGCATTCCCGGCTACCGGACCGGTGGCAAGACAGGCACCTCGGAAGCGCCTGCGGACAACGGTGTGGGCTTTGACGGTTACACGTCATCGTTCATCGGCATGGCACCCATGGAGGATCCCCGCTATGTGGTGGGTATTACCGTCCAACGCCCCCAAGGAGAAATTTATGGCGTCACCCAGGGGGTAACGTTTAATCAAGTGATGGGCCAGGTGCTGCGCAGCAACGATGTTCCGCCGTCGACCACAGCCCCCGTCAAGCTGCCCAAGTTCTACAAGTAAAACGGAACCAGGGAAATAAGTATTGTGAATGAAAAGGATGGCGTGGAAGTGCCTGTGAATATTCCGTCGGCGCCGCTGCGTCCGCACCACCCCCAAGGGGCCACCCTCGGAGAGCTTGCAGCCTTGCTGGAAGCCGCACTGAGCCACCCCATGGACACCGCGGCAGCCCTGCGGGTCACCGGCGTCAGCCTGGATTCACGCGCCATTTGTCCGGGCGATCTCTATATTGCCCTGCCGGGCGCCAAAACCCATGGTGCGCAATTTGCTGCCTCAGCCGTTGCCAGCGGTGCCGCTGCCATCTTGACGGACGACGCCGGCACGCGCCTTTTGGCCGGAGGGTCCAATGTTCCGGTGCTCACTGTCGACGATGCCCGGGCAGCCACTGGCGTTGTGGCCGCCACTGTTTACGGCACAGCCGCCATCAGCACCACGCTGCCATTGTTTGCTGTTACCGGCACCAACGGCAAGACCACCACAACGTACTTCTTGAATTCATTGCTTCAGGCCTTGGGGAACACCACAGGGCTCATAGGCACCATTGAGATTCTTGCTGGGGATGTTGCCATCCCCAGCAAGTTGACCACCCCGGAATCCACTGACATTCACGCCCTGCTGGCCGTCATGGCTGAGCGTGGCATAGCAGCCGCCTCTATGGAGGTCTCCTCGCACGCCTTGGCCTTCGGGCGGGTGGATTCGGTGCGCTTCAACGTGGCAGGATTTACCAACCTGACCCAGGACCACCTGGACCTGCACGGGGGCATGGAAGCCTACTTCGAAACCAAGGCGGCCCTGTTCACGCCCCAGCACGCTAGCGCGGCCGTGATCTGCGTTGATGACAGCTGGGGCCTGCGGATGGCCGCCGCCAGCAACGTGCCCACAGTCACCTTGTCCACCACGGACGCCAGCATCACCCCCACGGACGCGGCGAACCACTGGCAGGTGCGCACTGTGCGCCGGGACGGAATCGGCTCACGCTTCAGCCTGCACGGACCGGCCGGTGAAGTTTTGCGGGCCGGCACAGCCCTGCCCGGTGACTTCAATGTCTCCAACGCCGCCCTGGCGTTGCTCATGGTGACCACGCAACTGCTTGCCGAAGCTGCCCAGCCCGGGGACGGCGCAGTGCCCCACGCTGCGAGCCAGGAGGTGCTGGCACGCCTGCAACACGCCCTGGACAGTCATGACCCGTTCTCCGTTGAAGTGCCCGGGCGTATGCAGCTCATTGGCACCGCCCCCGTGGCAGTGGTCGATTTTGCGCACAATCCTGACGCCCTTCAAAGGGCCCTGCAGGCTGTCCGCCCGGCCACCGCCGGCGCCCGCGTGATTGCTGTCTTTGGTGCCACGGGGGAGCGGGACGCCACCAAACGCCCCATTATGGGTGCTGTGGTGGCCCAATACGCCGACGTGGTGATTATCACCGACGACGATCCGCATGATGAGGACCCGGCAGCCATCCGGGCAGACGTGCTGGCCGGGGCCGTTGCGGCCAATGAGCGTGGCGCCTTGGGCCGGATTATCGAAGAATTCGACCAGCGGGCCAACGCCATTGACCGCGCCGTTGAGCTGGCCACGGCCGTCGACGTCATATTGGTGGCCGGGCGCGGCCACGAAGTTTATCAAGAAGTCAAAGGGGTCAATCTTTCCCTCGATGACAGGGTCGAATTGCGGGCTGCCTTGACAGCCCGCGGATTCCCGATCACAGCGCCAACCACGATAGAGTCCTCAACTGATGATTGAATTTTCTGCGGCCCACATTGCCGCGCTTACCAATGGCACGCTTTCAGCCACCCTTGATCCGAACACGTCTGTGGACGTGGCCAAGATCGTCACCGATTCCCGCGACGCAGTTCCGGGGAGCATGTACGTGGCCAAGGCGGGGGAAAACTCCGACGGCCATGACTTCATTGGCGCGGCGCTTGCCGCCGGTGCAGTTGCTGTGCTGGCCGAGCGCCAGGTTGCTTCGGACGACGCCGGCACTCCCTTCCCGGCTGTTATTGTTGCCGACGCCGTGCTCGCCATGGGCGTCTTGGCCGCCGAGGTCTTGCGGCGTATTCGGGCCCACTCACCCGTAAGCGTCATTGGGATTACCGGTTCAGCCGGAAAGACCACTACGAAGGACCTCTTGAGCGGCATTTTGTCCCCACAGGGTGAGACAGTGGCGCCCGTGGGGTCCTATAACGGTGAAGTGGGTGTGCCGCTGACTGTATTCCGTGCAGTGGAGAGCACCCGGTACTTGATCATTGAAATGGGCGCCACCAAAATGGGGCAGATTTCCTACCTTTCCAGCATGGTCCGCCCCGACCTTGGTGTTGTCTTGTGTGTGGGCAGCGCCCACGCCGGCGAGTTTGGCTCCATTGACAACATTGCCGTTGCCAAGGGTGAACTGGTGGAGTCACTGGCCCCTGCTGGCCGGGCACTGCTGAACTTTGATGACCAGCGGGTCCGGGCCATGGCGCAGCGCTCCACTGCACCCATTACCTTCTTCAGCAGCGCCGATGCGGCCGTGGCTGAAGAAACCACCGAAGGCGGGCAGGACTTCCTGCAGGCCCGCAATGTGCAAACCAACGCAGACGGTCAGCCCGAGTTTGACCTGATCTTCCCGGGCAGCACCCAACCATGGCAGGTGCGCAGCAAATTGCTGGGGCTCCACCATGTCACCAATCTTTTGGCTGCCGCATCCGCCGCCCATGCCCTGGGCATTGGCCCTGCCGACATTGTTTCATCGCTGAATGTGCAAAAAGCTGCCAGCCGGTACCGGATGGAGCGCACTGACCGCAGCGACGGTGTGAGCATCATCAATGACGCCTACAACGCCAACCCCGAATCCATGCGGGCGGCCCTGCGCACCCTTGCCGAGCTCGGCGGAAGTGGCGCCCGGCGCACCTGGGCGGTGCTGGGCGAGATGCTTGAACTTGGCAATGACTCGGTGTTGGAGCATGACGCCGTGGGCCGGGTTGCCGTGCGGCTGAACATCTCCCGACTGCTGGTGGTGGGCACAGGCGCCCGGGCCATGCACGTGGGCGCCGTCATGGAAGGATCATGGGGCAACGAATCCATGTTCTTTGACGATGCCGACGCCGCCTACCAAGTACTGGAGGCAGAACTTGAGCCAGGGGACATAGTTTTGGTCAAATCATCCAATGGTTCAGGGCTGAGGTTCCTAGGTGATCGGATAGCATTACCTTCGGGGAACGGCCCCACAGAAATAAGTGACATAACAACAGGTGAAAGGACTGACCAGCCATGATTGCATTGCTCATTGGTGCTGGCTTGGCCTTGGCCTTCGCCATGATCGGCACCCCCTTGTTTATCCGTTTCCTGGTTAAGCAAGGCTATGGACAGATCATCCGCGAGGACGGTCCCACCAGCCACCAAATCAAACGCGGCACGCCCACCATGGGCGGCACAGTGGTGGTCGGCTCCGTGGTGGCCTCCTACTTCATCACACACCTGATTGTGTGGCTCCTGAACCCGAACTCCGCCGGCCCCACAGCCTCGGGACTGCTCATGATCTTCCTGATGGTGGGCATGGGATTGGTGGGCTTCCTGGATGACTTCCTCAAAATCACCAAGCAACACAACACTGGCTTGAACGCCAAGAGCAAGCTGGCCGGCCAGGCAATCGTGGGCATCGCCTTCGCCATCATGGCCTTGGGGTTCCCCAATGAGTTGGGGCGAACACCTGCCAGCACCTTCATCTCCTTTGCCAGGGACATCCCCTCACTGAACCTGGCCTTTGCCGGGGCAGGTTTGGGCGTTGTCTTGTTCGTGGTGTGGTCAAACCTGATCATTGCCGCAGCCACCAACGGCGTGAACCTGACCGACGGGCTGGATGGCCTGGCCACGGGCGCTGCGATCCTGGTCTTTGGCGCCTACACGCTCATTGGCATGTGGCAGAGCAGCCAAGCCTGCGGCGGCGGCAAACTCCCGGCGGAAACCGTCTGCTACGAAGTCCGGGACCCGTTGGACCTGTCCCTGCTGGCAGCCATCATGTTTGCTGCCCTGATTGGGTTCCTGTGGTGGAACACCTCACCGGCAAAGATTTTCATGGGCGACACCGGCTCCCTGGCCATTGGCGGCGCCATGGCAGGCTTCGCCATCCTCTCGCGCACCGAACTGCTGCTGGCCATCATTGGCGGCCTCTTCGTCCTGATCACGTTCTCCGTCATCATCCAGGTGGGCTTCTTCAAGCTCTCCAAGGGCAAGCGAGTGTTCCTCATGGCACCCCTGCAGCACCACTTCGAGCTCAAGGGCTGGAAGGAAGTCACAGTGGTTGTGCGGTTCTGGATTTTGGCTGGACTCATGGTCGCCGTGGGCCTTGGCGCCTTCTACGCTGAATGGATTGTTCGACTGTGAGTGAAACTGCACCAACGGACACAACCGCCCACCGCCTCGAATCGCTGACCTCCTGGGACGCCGATTGGGCCGGACTGGCGGTGGTTGTGACCGGCATCAGCAAGACCGGGTTTTCCGTTGCAGACACCTTGGCCGAGTTGGGTGCCCGCGTGGTGGTGGTGGCCGCCTCGGACGACGCCGAATCCCTGGCTCTTGCCGACACGCTGAAGATTGTGGGCGTCAAGGACGTCATCCTTGGTGCGGCAACCTCAACAATGCTGCCCCTGGTTGAGGGTGAACAACCGCAGCTGGTGGTGACAAGCCCCGGATACCGGCCCGACCATCCCTTGCTGGCTGCCGCCGCAGCGGCCAACATCCCCATTTGGGGCGATGTTGAACTGGCGTGGCGGGTGCGCACCAAGGCCGGCCGGAAGACGGCTGCATGGATCACTATTACCGGCACCAACGGCAAGACCACCACAACCACCATGGTGGAATCGATGTTGCAGGGCGCCGGTTTGCGAGCCATAGCGGCGGGCAATATTGGCACTCCAATCCTCGACGCCGTGCGTGACCCGGAAGGCTATGACGCACTGGCAGTGGAACTTTCCAGCTTTCAATTGCACTGGACCGAATCCGTGGCGCCCGTTGCCAGCGTCTGCCTCAACCTTGCCGAAGACCATGTTGACTGGCACGGTGGCTTTGATGCCTATGCCAGCGACAAGGCCAAGATCTATGCCAACACCCAGATAGCCTGCGTGTACAACGCCGAACAAATCGAAACCGAACGCATGGTTGAAGCGGCAGACGTTCAAGAGGGCTGCCGCGCCGTAGGATTCACCACCTCCATCCCCGCCATCAGCATGGTGGGTGTGGTTGAGGGCTTGCTGGTCGATAGAGCTTTCCTTGCCGAACGCAAGGATTCAGCCACCGAACTGGCTGCGATCAGCGAAATTGGTGATCTTGTGCCGCGGCACCTGGTGGCCAATGCTGCTGCCGCTGCTGCCCTAGTCCTGGCCTACGGCTTGACGCCTGCTGATGTGCGCAAGGGCCTGCAGGCCTACCATAACGGTGACCACAGGATTCAGGCCGTGGCGTCCGCGGAGGGAGTGCTGTGGGTCAATGACTCAAAGGCCACCAACCCGCATGCGGCAGCGGCCTCACTGGCTTCTTTCAATCCCGTGATCTGGATTGCCGGCGGACTGTCAAAAGGTGTTGACTACAACGAGCTGGTGCGAGAGCACGCGCCCCGACTCAAAGCAGTTGTCCTCATCGGGGAGGACAGCTCAGCCCTGGCCAACTCGTTGGCACGCCACGCCCCCAATGTCCGTGTGATCATGGCGAGTGGGGCGCACACTGAAACTGTTGGGAAAACAGCCAATGGTGATGGTGTGATGGCACAAGCAGTGGCAGAAGCCGCGGCTCTCTCCACACCGGGGGACACGGTGCTCATGGCGCCGGCGTCGGCCTCGATGGACCAATTCACGTCCTACGCCCACCGTGGCCAGGCGTTTATTGACGCCGTCAGGGAACTGTTGGAATCACGGGCAAGCGCCAAAAAGGAGTCATAGTGGCCAAGACGCCCACACAGCCAGGCACATCCGCCGTTCGCCCCGCCAAGGGCAAAGCTGTTGTGGAGCCATCGGCCGAGGTTTCCACGCCGGCTGCCAAGCAGTCAAAACCGCGGGCCACCGCGCAGACACCTGCTAAGGCGCGCCCGTTTAAACGGCACAGGGACTGGTTCAACGCGCATGTGGGAAGGCCCACGGCGTCCTACTACTGGATCATCGGAACAACCGTCACCCTGACCATCATTGGGCGCATGACTGTCCTGTCCGCCTCAACGGCTGAAACAATTTCCGAAGGCAAGGACCCCTACGGTCTTTTCATTCGGGAATCCCAATTTGCCGTGGGCGGGATGGTGCTGATGTTTATCCTCTCCTGCTTGCCTTCCGCCTGGTACAAGAAGCTTTCCTATCCCTTGATGGGCCTGGCAATTTTGTTGCTGGCCCTGATTTTCACCCCCATGGGAGTGGACATCGCAGGTAACAAGAACTGGCTCGAAATTGGACCCGTTCAGTTCCAGCCCTCCGAGGCCGCAAAACTTGCCCTGGCCATCTGGATGGGGGCAGTGCTGGCCACGAAGGGGCGTCTGGTGCGCAAGCTGCCGCACGTCCTCTTCCCCGTGGGTCTTGGGGCAGGTATTATTCTGGGTTTGATTCTGTTCGGCAAGGATATGGGCACGGCGATCATTGTGGGCATGATGGTGCTGGCCGGCCTGGCCTTCGCGGGGGTCCAGAAGCGGTTTCTGGCGCTGGCCCTGGTGCTGGCCGGCGTCGCTGCAGCACTGCTTTCCCTACTCAGCAGCAACCGCACCAGCCGCTTTTCGGCCTGGCTCGGTGACTGCAGCGAGCCAGGTGTGTGTGACCAGTACTTGAATGGCATGTATGCCCTGGCCTCCGGCGGCTGGTTTGGTGTTGGTCTGGGTCAAAGCAGGCAAAAGTGGAACTGGATCCCTGAAGCGCATAACGACTTCATCTTCGCCATCATCGGGGAAGAATTTGGTCTGCTGGGCACCCTGGTGATTGTTGGCCTGTACGGGGTATTGGCATTCGCCATTTTCCGTGTCATCAACACCCGCAACGACCCCTTCTCCCGGATCGTGTGTGGGATGATCTTGACTTGGATCATTGGCCAGGCCGTGGTGAACATTGCGGTGGTGGTTGGCCTGTTGCCAGTCATTGGTGTTCCCCTGCCACTAATTTCCTACGGCGGGACGGCACTGATCATGGTGCTGGCGGCCCTGGGCGTAGTCCTTTCCTTTTCCCGAACTGACCCAGAAAGCACCCTGAAGACGTCATGACGCAGAACCACAACTCCCCACTGTCAGTAGTCCTGGCCGGGGGAGGGTCCGCAGGGCATGTCAGCCCGCTCCTTGCCATCGCCGCAGCCATCCGAGACAGGACACCCCAAGCGGCCATCGTGGCCGTGGGCACTGAAGCAGGATTGGAAACAACCTTGGTTCCGGCAGCCGGGTTTGAACTGGTGCTGATTGACCGCATCCCGCTGCCACGCAAACCATCCATTGACCTGCTCAAGCTGCCGTGGCGCATGCGGGGAGCTGTGCGCACGGCCAAGAAAATACTCCGTGATGCCAAAGCGGATGTTTTGGTGGGTGTGGGCGGCTACGTCTGCACACCCATGTATCTGGCCGCAAAGTCGCTGCAGGTGCCCATTGTTATCCATGAGGCCAATACCAAGGCAGGGATTGCCAACAAGCTTGGCGCCCGCTACACCACCTACGTTGGCACGGCCTTTGCCGCAACCAAGATCCGCCACGCCCACCTGGTGGGGATGCCCATGCGGCACAGTGTGGCAACGTTGAACCGGGCCAAGGCGCAAAGTGCCGCCCGCGAACGGCTGGGCTTGGATGCGCACCTGCCCACCTTGATCGTCACCGGAGGATCCCTGGGCGCACTGCGCCTGAACAACGCCGTGGCCGGGGCCGTTGAAGCCCTGGCAGCGGCAGGGATTCAAACCCTGCACATCACCGGCAAGGGCAAATCCGTCAAGGCCCACGACGGGGAACTGCTGCGCGCAGATCATTACCGCCAGGTGGAATATGTTGACGCCATGGAGGACGTGTACGCCGCGGCAAGTCTGCTGTTGTGCCGCTCAGGTGCCGGCACAGTGTCGGAGGTGGCGGCCGTCGGACTTCCTGCCGTGTTTGTGCCGCTGCCCATAGGCAACGGCGAACAAGCCCGTAACGCCGCCGAGCTGGTGGGCGCCGGTGCTGCGCTGCTGGTGCCCGATGCCGAACTGGATGCCCACTGGATTGAAAGTGAACTAATTCCCTTGTGCCTCGACGAGCCGCGGCTGGACAAGATGTCCAGCACTGCTTCGCATTGGGGTATTCGTGACGCCGCCGAACGCATGGCGGACATGGTTTTGGCTGCAGGCGGGAAGTGAATCACATGAGTGGCAAGAACACCTCAGCGCCGTACCAGCCGCCAACGCTGGCGGAACTGGGCCGCGTGCATTTCATTGGCATGGGCGGGGCCGGCATGTCCGCCATTGCCCGGATCATGCTGGGACAGGGCCTTGCCGTGAGCGGCTCGGACGCCAAAGCATCAGCGGCCCTGGCTGAGCTCGGCGCCATGGGTGCCATAGTCCACGTGGGCCAGGCCGCCGAAAACGTTGCAGCCGTTGACACAGTGGTTGTTTCCACGGCCATCAGGGAGAACAACCCTGAACTTATGGCTGCCCGTGCCGGCGGGCTCCGTGTCCTGCACAGATCCCAGGCCCTCGCCGCCGCCATGGCCGAGGATGTCGTGGTTGCCGTGGCAGGCACCCACGGCAAAACCACCACCACCTCCATGATCACCGTGATGCTCAAGGGCGCAGGGGTGGATGCCTCCTTTGCTGTGGGTGGCACCGTTGCGGGCCTGGGCGTCAACGCAGCCCACGGCAGTGCCGCCGTGTTTGTGGCAGAGGCCGACGAGTCCGATGCCTCCTTCCTGAACTACAGGCCGAACATTGCGGTGGTGACCAACCTTGAGGCCGACCACCTGG
Organism: Arthrobacter glacialis; assembly: GCF_002909415.1. Taxonomy (NCBI): domain Bacteria; kingdom Bacillati; phylum Actinomycetota; class Actinomycetes; order Micrococcales; family Micrococcaceae; genus Arthrobacter; species Arthrobacter glacialis. The sequence goes on from NZ_PPXB01000009.1 coordinate 111,971, forward strand.
ACCACTACGGCACGGCCGAGGCCGTGTTTGCTGCCTTTGAGCAGTTCATGGGTCTCCTGCCGGCGGATGGCACGCTGGTTGCCTGCGCCGACGACGCCGGATCGGCCGCCTTGGCTGCCCAAGCCGCAGCTGCCGGAAAGCGGTGTATCAGCTACGGGTTCTCCCCGGCAGCTGACATCCGTCTGATTCCGGGCACCCACGACGGCTTGCACACCACGGCCACGGTAGTTCTCGCGGATCATCTGGGCGGTGCCGGCTCCCACACCCTTCGTTTGCAGGTTCCGGGAGATCACAACCTCAGCAATGCTGCGGCCGCTGTGGCCGTTGCCCTGACTCTGGGGGTAGAACTGCCGGCTGCACTGGATGCACTGGCCGGTTTCAGAGGTGCTGGCAGGCGCTTTGAAGACAAGGGGCAAGGACGCGGGGTAAGGGTCTTTGACGACTACGCCCACCATCCCACTGAAGTCACTGCTGCGCTCAAGGCGGCAAGAACTGTGGCTGGCAGCCACAAGGTTCACGTGTTGTTTCAGCCGCACCTGTTTTCCAGGACAGCCGAGTTCGCCACGGAGTTCGCCAAGGCCCTGGACTTGGCGGACACAGTAGCCGTCCTGGACATTTTCGCCTCTCGTGAAGACCCCGTCCCCGGTGTCACCAGCGAACTCATCACCCGGGCACTTTCAACACCGTTTGGTTACGCACCGGATCCCGCTGCCGCGGTGGCGCAGCTGGCGGCCCTGGCTGTGCCCGGCGACATCATCTTAACTGTTGGGGCGGGTGACGTCACCGAGTACGGCCCCGCCTTGGTGGCCGCCTTGAATGCCGGCGTCGAACCCGCATCCCCCGACGTCCCACCCATCGGGCTCGACGGCGGCCGCAGCGATGGCTGAACCACGCAAACCACGGGTCATCAGGACCCGGCCCGAGACTGTCCGGGCGCAGGCGGAAAATTCCGGTGCCGCCCAGGCTGACCGTGCCCAGCCTGACCGTGCCCAGACTCTGGCTGCGGCGCGGCAGGACAGTGCGGCGGAGCCGTCATCCGCCGTTCGGGCCACCAGCTCCAAGGTCTCCGTTGCTCCGCTGCCCGCGGATACGGCAACACCGGCGGCAGCGTTGGCTCAGTCTGACGTGGCTGGAACAGTCGAAGCGGGGGCCACCGCAAAGCCGGCCGGCAAGAAGAAGCTGGCAGGTATGGGCCAGGTGTTCGCCAGGCCGGCCAAGCCCGTTGCGCAGGACAAGCAGGACAAGCAGGACAAGCAGGCCCAGCCCACGCAGGAGCCCATGGCCGGGCAACAAGCGCAGGTCCTGGCGTTCCCCATGCCTGAACACAAGCGCCGCCGTCGAACTTTGCTTTTCTCTTCCCTGGCAGTTGCGGCAGTCGTGGCGTTGGCCATGGCGATGGCCTTGTTTTCACCGGCGCTGGCCGTGAAGACGGTGGTATTTGAAGGTCAAAAGCTGGTGGGGGAGCAGATCCTCCAAGAGGCGGTTGCGCCGCTGGTGTCCAGGCCCTTGCCGCAGGTGAGGGGTGTTGAGGTTGCGGAACTGCTCAAACCCATTATTCAAGTCAAGAGTTCGCGCATCGAGGCCAGGCCGCCATCTACGCTGGTGGTCCACATTGTGGAGCGGGTGCCTGTGGCGCTGTTGAAAAATGGTGAGGAGTACCTTTTGGTGGACCAGGACGGCGTGCAGCTGGCGGCCACCAAGGATCCGAGCTCGGTGGCATTGCCCTTGATCGACGGCGGCACGGCAGCCATTGGCAAGGACACCTTCGCAGCCATGACCGCGGTGTTGGCCAACCTGCCGCAGTCCATCTTGGGGCAGCTGGCCAATGCTTCGGCCAAGTCTCCCGACGCCGTGGAGCTTAAGCTTGCGGACGGGCGCAGCGTTACCTGGGGCAACGCCAGCGACATGGTGCTCAAGGCGCAGGTGTTGGAGGCCTTGCTGAATGCCCCGCCGCCCACCGCGGTGCCGGGCAAACCGGCACCAGTGCCGGCGAAGGTCTTTGACGTCAGTGCCCCGCGTCACCCCGTGACTCGGTGAGGTGTCCTGCCGGCCAATAACAGGGTGCGCCAGGGGAAGTTTTGGGGACTTTTTGTAAGGATTCTTTTCGACACGCGGGGGCGGTAATTGCATGCAGCGCGGATGCACCATAGCGTCACTAAGAAGAGATAGTTGACATAACTATAACCTTCAAGTTGAAGGTTAGGCTACAGAAGCTTCAAGTACAATTTGTTGTTTGCTCCCAGGAACCATGCTGGCAGCAACAAAATGGCTCAAAGCATCGGTAGCCACCAGCGATTTTTAGAACTTCTGGCAACATACGAACAAGGGACACTTAACGTGGCAGCACCCCAGAATTACTTGGCAGTCATCAAGGTCGTCGGCATCGGCGGCGGCGGCGTAAATGCAGTGAACCGCATGATTGACGTGGGCTTGCGCGGCGTTGAGTTCATCGCCATCAACACCGACGCACAGGCCTTGCTGATGAGTGACGCCGACGTCAAGCTTGACGTTGGCCGGGAGCTGACGCGCGGTTTGGGTGCCGGCGCCAACCCCGATGTGGGACGCCAGGCGGCCGAAGACCACCAGGAAGAGATCGAAGAGGTGCTCCGCGGTGCGGACATGGTCTTCGTCACCGCCGGTGAAGGTGGTGGCACCGGAACTGGTGGCGCGCCTGTTGTGGCCCGCATTGCCCGCGGCCTAGGCGCGCTGACCATTGGTGTGGTCACCCGCCCGTTCACCTTCGAAGGCCGACGTCGCGCCACCAGCGCCGACAGTGGCATTGAAGCACTGCGTGACGAGGTGGACACGCTGATCGTGATCCCCAACGATCGCCTCCTGTCCATCAGTGACCGCAATGTCTCGGTGCTTGAAGCTTTCCGCTCAGCCGACCAGGTGCTGCTGTCAGGTGTTCAGGGCATCACCGACCTCATCACCACTCCCGGCTTGATCAACCTTGACTTCGCTGACGTCAAGTCCGTGATGCAGGGCGCAGGCTCGGCCTTGATGGGCATTGGCTCGGCACGTGGCGAAGACCGCGCCGTCAAGGCAGCTGAGCTGGCCATTGCTTCCCCGCTGCTGGAAGCGTCCATCGACGGTGCGCACGGCGTTCTGCTGTCCATCCAGGGTGGCTCCGATCTTGGTCTGTTCGAGATCAACGAGGCTGCCCGCCTGGTCCAGGAAGTTGCCCACCCCGAGGCCAACATCATCTTCGGTGCCGTCATTGACGACGCCCTGGGCGACGAAGTGCGCGTCACTGTCATTGCCGCCGGTTTTGACGCTCCAGACAAGCCTGGCGAGACGCAGGAGCCGGCTGCCCAGTTGGCTCCGCCCGTACCCGCGGCAGTGCCCAGCAGCGCAACCGTCACCAACCTGAACCAGTGGGGCCAGCAGTCAGGGTCCCACGTGCCTGCCGACGGTGGCTTTGACGTTGAACTGCCTGCCATTGTGGAGCCGGACCTCACAGGCCACCGTGCCGATGATCTGGATGTTCCGGACTTCTTGAAGTAAATAGCACGCGCGCCTGCTGATCTTCAGCACAGGCACCCTTGAATGGTCAGGTTGACGGTATGTGGTTTTCTGAACAAGTACGCCCCGGAGTATGGGTGGGCTTTACAGACACCACAGCCGGCAATCTGGCCTTTCATGTTGGTGATGACAGTGTTGAGGTGACACGACGCCGGGACGCCCTGGACAGTGAATTGGCTGCCTTGGGCAGTTCCACGGCGAGCCTGCCCCTGGCCTACATGAACCAGGTTCATGGGGCTGTCGTTGCACACCCGACACCACCTCCACTGGGTGAGGCCAATGCTGCGGATACTGTTCCCACGGCTGATGCCATGGTCTCGTTGGACCGGGCCTTGGCCGTGATGGTGGCCGACTGCGTCCCGGTCGTGTTGGTGGGTGAGAAACCCGGAGGGAGTCCCGTGGTGGCCGTGGCCCATGCGGGCCGGCCCGGGGTGGAAAGCGGCGTGATAGCTGCCGTTGTAGCCCAAATGCGCAGTGCCGGTGCCGAAGGAATTGAGGCATGGCTTGGGCCCAGCATTTGCGGGCAATGCTACGAAGTCCCCGATTCCATGCGGGCCGCAGTGTCCGCGGTGGTGCCGGCCGCCTACGCCACCACCTTATGGAACACACCAGCCCTTGACCTGCCCGCTGCAGTGCTCGCCCAGCTGGCCGCCGCGGCAGTGCTGGCCCACCCGGCGGGCGTGTGCACCCTGGAAGACCCCCGGTTCTTCTCTCACCGCCGTGCAGTACGGGACGGGGAGGTGGAGGGCCGCTTCATTGGCTTTGTCACCACAGACGCCACCAAGCAGGGCAAGGCCGCCCCAGCGGACACAGCAGCAAAAAAGGAATCCACAGTATGACCTCGCACGACCCCCGCTTCGAGCAACTCTCAGAACGACTCGACGTGGTTCAGCAGCGCATTGCGGCAGCCGCCGCAGCAAACTCCACGGTGAAGCCCACGCTGATAGTTGTGACCAAGTTTCATCCAGCCGCGGATGTGCTGCGCCTGCGCCAGTTAGGCGTTGGTGACGTTGGTGAAAACCGTGACCAGGAGGCCGCGGCAAAAGCGGCGCAGGTGGCGGATCCGGATCTGCGCTGGCACTTCATTGGACAGCTCCAAAAGAATAAGGCTAAATCTGTGGCCGCCTACGCCCATTCGGTCCACTCGATCGACAGGGCCTCTCTGGTTGGTGCCTTGGGCAACGCCATGGCGCAGCAGCAGGACGCTACCGGCCGAAAGCCCCTGGCCTGTTTCCTGCAGCTGGACCTTTCCTCCGTCTACCCGGCCCTGGCCGCCCCCGATGGCGACGCCAACAGCGGCCGGGGAGGGCTCGCGCCGTCGAACATGGCGGCGCTGGCAGACCTCATTGCCGACACGCCCGGCCTCACGCTCGCTGGATTGATGGCGGTGGCGCCCCTTGGTGTCAGCCCCGAACCGGCCTTTGAGCTGCTGGCCCAGCTTTCCGCCCAGCTCGTGGCGCAGCATCCGGGGGCCACGGGAATTTCCGCAGGCATGAGCCACGATCTTGAGGCTGCCATGGCTGCCGGGGCAACACACCTGCGTGTCGGTTCCGATATACTCGCCCCGCGTCCCGTGGTGCTGTAGCGTTTTGAGTGTTGAAAACAACTGAAGTTTCGCGCACCTGCCTGTGGTGTCCTTGAGTTCAAACGTTCAAATGGTTTAGTGTTTTCCAGACAAATGAGGAGCTACCATGGCTGGCGCTATGCGCAAGACAATGATCTTTCTTGGGCTCGCCGACGGTGACGAGCACTATGACGCTGAGCATGCTCCGTCTGTCCCCAAGGACGAAGAGTATGCCGAGGTGTATGAGCGCGAACCAGCGCCGGCCCCGACTCAAGTAGCAGAATCGCCCGCACCCAAGGCTGGCGACGAAGAATACCGGGCTCCGGTGACCCCCATTAAACGTGCCGCATCAAACCGGGAAGAGGCTGTCAGCTTGCGTCAGATCACCACCGTTCATCCTCGCTCCTACAATGACGCGAAGATCATTGGCGAGAGCTTCCGCGATGGCATTCCGGTCATCATGAACGTGACAGACATGGGTGAGGCTGACGCCAAGCGCCTGGTGGACTTCTCAGCTGGCCTGGTTTTCGGCTTGCGCGGGTCCATTGAACGAGTCACCAACAAGGTGTTTCTTCTCTCGCCGTCATATATCGAAGTCCTTGGCGATGACAAGAAGCTCTCCGACACACAGGCAAGCTTTTTCAACCAGAGCTAAATCACTGCGCAAGCAACGTTTTTTAACGGCCCGGGCACCAAGTGTCCGGGCCGTGCGTTATCTACAGTGCGGGATAAAAAAGTCCCGGCTCCAAAGCTGCCGACCCGGCCGCCTTGGACTGGTTTATTCTTAGATTCAAAGCTCCGGTATTTCTCTACCTAGGGATTGTGTGCACCCGTGTCAATTGTTTTCGTTCTTCTGTACCTGTTGCTGCTGCTGTACTTTCTTACGCTTTTGCTACGCATGGTGTTCGATTGGATACAGGTATTCGCCCGGGATTGGCGGCCCAAGGGTGCGGCCCTGGTGGGCGCCTCGGTCGTCTACCGCTTGACCGACCCGCCGCTGCGCAAGCTCCGCGCCTTGATCCCGCCGCTCCGGATCGGCTCCATGGCGCTGGATATTGGCTTCATATTATTGCTCGTCGGCGTGGGTATTGGGATGAGTGTCACAAAAAGTTTTGTGAATTAGCGCCGCGTCGTTAGTTTTCAGGCACGAAAAGTTATATTGTAAAAAGCGATAGACCCCCAGTGCAGATCGCTAGATTTGTATTCGGTACCGTAGTCGGTAAGGTTTCGGCCGGTTCCAGACTCACTAAGACCAATGAGGTGACTAGATGGCGCTTACGCCAGAAGACGTTGTCAACAAACGGTTCCAGCCGACCAAGTTCCGTGAAGGCTATGACCAGGACGAAGTCGACGATTTTCTTGACGAAATCGTCGTAGAGCTTCGCCGATTGCATCAAGAGAACGACGAACTGCGCAAGCAGCTCGCAGACGGCTCACCAAACACTGCAGCAGCCCCTGCGCAGGCAGCACCGCTGCTGGCCAAGGCTCCTGAGGCAGTGGTTGAAGCCGCTCCTGCTGAGCCTGTTGCCAAGGTGAAGGAGAAGGCCGTTGAGCCGGCACCGGTTGTTGAGGAAGTTGTAGTAGCTGCGCCAGCGCCGGCCGCCACCGCATCCTCTGCCGATGCAGCTTCGGGTGTTATTGCCTTGGCCCAGCGCCTCCACGACGAATACGTCGGTGCAGGCATGGAGCAGCGCGACAAGATCATTGCAGAAGCACAGATCGAGGCCAGCACCTTGGTCAACGATGCCCAGGAGAAGAGCCGCAAGACGCTCGGTGCCCTGGAGCAGCAGCGGTCAGTGCTCGAACGCAAGGTTGAGCAGTTGCGCGGTTTCGAACGCGACTACCGTTCACGCCTGAAGACCTACATTGAAGGTCAGCTGCGTGACTTGGATGCTCGCGGTTCGGTGGCAGCACCGGATTTCTCTGAGAGCAACACCGATTCTTAAAGCACCTAACTAAAAGCCGGTGGCCCAAGGAAACTTGAGCCACCGGCTTTTAGTTCTTTAACGCCCCATGCTTGCTGGGCCGGGCCGGCTGCCAAGCAACCTATGATTGAATCAATCCTTTTGTCCAAGAACAAATGAAAGCGTCATGAGCGAGAACTCTCTGTCTGGCCAGGTGGCCGCCCCCAAACCCTTCCGTAGATCCGCATGGTTGTTGTGGCTCGGCGTTGCCGCCTTCGCTTATGTATGCGACCAGTTGACCAAGTGGTGGGTCACCTCCACCATGGTGGAAGGCCAAACCATCCCCGTCATTGACGGATTGCTGCAGTGGTACTTCATCCGGAACTCCGGGGCTGCGTTCTCCATCGGCGAAGACTTCACGTGGTTCTTCACCCTGATCATGGCAGCTGTTGCTGTGGCCATCATCGTCATGTCACGCCGCATTTCCTCCCTGTGGTGGGCCATCGGCTTGGGCCTGGTCCTGGGTGGGGCCTTGGGTAACCTGACCGACAGGCTGTTCCGCCCGCCGTCGTTCGGTATGGGCCATGTGGTTGACTTTATCTCCTTCCCCAACTTTGCCATCTTCAACATGGCCGACATGGGTGTGGTGGGCGGCGTCATCGTCATCTGCATCCTGACCCTGCTGGGCATTGGCCTGGACGGTTCCCGCACTACGGCCAAGGAAATGGCCGCGAAGGAAACTGAGCAGGCAACCACTGAGCAGACCACTACTGAGCAGACCACCGAGGATCAGGGCAAGGGTGCCAAGAATGACTGAAACTTTTAGCGTCCCCGAGGACGTTGCCGGACGCCGGGCCGACGCCGGATTGGCAGCCCTGCTGGGCATCTCCCGTTCCGCCGCAGCATTGCTGTGCGCCGAGGGCAACGTGTTGCAGGACGGTGCGGTGCTGGGCAAGAGCGAGAAGTTCAAGGCCGGTGCCAGTGTCGAGGTGACCATCCCCGAGCGCCGCGACCCGCTGGAAGTGGTGGTGGAGCCCGTTGAAGGCTTGAACATTTTGCTCGACGACGAAGACTTTGTTGTGGTGGACAAGCCCGTGGGCGTGGCAGCGCACCCGTCCCCGGGCTGGGTTGGCCCCACAGTGGTGGGTGGGCTGGCCGCGGCCGGCTTCCGCATCTCCACCTCGGGCGCGCCGGAACGTGTGGGCATTGTGCACCGTTTGGATGTTGGCACTTCCGGGGCCATGGTGGTGGCCAAGACCGAGCACGCCTACACGATTTTGAAGCAGGCGTTTAGGGAACGCACGGTGGAGAAGGTGTATCACGCAGTGGTCCAGGGTCTGCCCGATCCCCTCCGCGGCACCATTGATGCGCCCATCGGCCGGCATCCGGGCTTCGACTGGCGTTTTGCCGTGATCGAGGATGGCCGGCCTTCCATCACCCACTACGAAGTGCTCGAAGCGTTCGGCAAGGCGTCCCTGGTGGAGGTGCACTTGGAAACCGGGCGGACCCACCAGATTCGCGTGCATTTCTCAGCCCTGCGCCACCCCTGTGCCGGGGATCTCACCTACGGGGCTGATCCCACGCTGGCAGCAGAACTGGGCCTGACCCGCCAATGGCTGCACGCCCACAAGCTGGGCTTCACGCATCCGTCGTCGGGGGAGCCGGTCATGGTTACCAGCCCCTACCCCCAGGACTTGATCTATGCCCTGGACCACTTGCGTGGCGAGCACTAGGGCGCGTTTAAGCATCAAAGCACACACCGCCCCGACCCCGTGTCGGGGCGGTGTTGTTTTTTGAGCACTAGAATGGTTCGGTGGCTAGCTCATCGACTGACAGTTTTGTCCATCTCCATACGCACACCGAATACTCCATGCTGGACGGTGCTGCGCGCCTGACCGAGCTGTTTGAGGAAGCCAAACGCCTGGACATGCCGGCGCTGGCCACCACGGACCATGGATATCTGTTCGGTGCCTTCGACTTCTGGAAGAAGGCCACCGACGCCGGCATCAAGCCGATCATTGGCGTTGAAGCCTATGTCACTCCCGGCACGGCGCGCACCGACAAGACCAGGGTCAAGTGGCGCACGGATGAGAGCCAGCGCAAGGACGACGTCTCCGGCGGTGGCTTCTACACGCACATGACGCTGCTCAGCTACAACAACCAGGGCATGCGGAACCTGTTCAGGGCTTCCTCCCTGGGTTCCCTGGATTCGCCCATGGGCAAGTACCCGCGCCTGGACCGGGAACTGCTCAACCAGTACCACTCGGGTTTGATCGCCACCACGGGCTGCCCCTCGGGTGAGGTGCAAACCAGGCTCCGCCTGGGTCAGTACAACGAGGCCAAGGCTGCGGCGTCGGAATTCCAGGACATTTTCGGCAAAGAGAATTACTTCTGCGAGCTCATGGACCATGGCCTGGACATTGAGCGCCGCGTCACCAAGGACCTGCTGCGCCTGGCCCGGGAACTTGAGATCCCGCTGGTGGCCACCAATGACCTCCACTACACCCACGAGCATGACGCCAAGGCGCATGAGGCCCTGCTGGCCCTGCAGTCGGCGTCGACCCTGACCGAACCCACCTATGACGAGGGCGGCAAGCGTTTTGCCTTTAGTGGCAGCGGCTACTACCTCAAGTCGCCGGCGGAAATGCGCCAACTGTTCTCGGAGCTGCCTGAGGCCTGTGACAACACGCTGCTGATCGCCGAGCGCTGCGACGTTTCCTTCAACACCAATGCCAACTACATGCCCAAGTTCCCCTGCCCGCCGGGCGAGGACGAAACGTCCTGGCTGGTCAAGGAGGTGGACACGGGCCTGCGCTACAGGTACCCGGGCGGAATCCCTGACGCCGTACGCAAGCAGGCGGACTATGAACTTGATGTCATCATCAAGATGGGCTTCCCCGGCTACTTCCTGGTGGTGGCCGACTTCATTAACTGGTCCAAGGACCACGGCATCCGCGTAGGTCCCGGGCGCGGTTCCGGTGCCGGTTCCATGGTGGCGTACGCCATGCGCATCACCGACCTTGACCCGTTGCGCCACGGGCTGATCTTTGAGCGTTTCCTCAACCCGGAACGTGTGTCCATGCCCGACTTTGACGTGGACTTCGATGATCGGCGCCGCCATGAGGTCATCAAGTATGTGACGGAAAAGTACGGTGACGAACGTGTTGCCATGATTGTCACCTACGGCAGCATCAAAACCAAGCAGGCGTTGAAGGACTCCTCGCGCGTGCTGGGGCACCCCTTCAGCATGGGTGAAATGCTGACCAAGGCGCTGCCGCCGGCCGTCATGGCCAAGGACATTTTGCTCAGTGACATTGAGAATCCCGAGGCCAAGCGCTACGGCGAGGCGGCGGACTTCCGCAACCTGATCAACACTGATCCCGAAGCGGCCAAGGTCTTTGAACTCTCCAAGGGCCTGGAAGGTCTCAAACGCCAGTGGGGCGTGCACGCGGCCGGCGTGATCATGAGCTCGGATCCCATCATCGATGTCATCCCCATCATGCGACGCATCCAAGACGGCCAGGTCATCACTCAGTTCGATTACCCCACCAGTGAGGGCCTTGGCCTGATCAAGATGGACTTCTTGGGGTTGCGAAACCTCACCATCATCACCGACGCCCTGGAGAACATCAAGGCCAACCAGGGCTTTGAGCTAGACCTTGAAGGTTTGGAGTACGACGATGTCGCCTCCTATGAACTCATGGCGCGCGGTGACACCCTGGGTGTTTTCCAGCTCGACGGCGGACCCATGCGGTCGCTGCTCAAGCTCATGCGCCCCGACAACTTTGAAGATATCTCCGCCGTCTTGGCTCTGTACCGGCCCGGCCCCATGGGTGCCGATTCGCACACCAACTATGCCCTGCGCAAAAACGGGCTCCAGCCCATCACCCCCATCCACCCCACGCTGGAAGAGCCCCTGGCGGACATTCTTGGCGGCACCTACGGGCTGATCGTGTACCAAGAGCAGGTCATGTCCATCGCGCAGAAACTGGCCGGCTACTCCCTGGGCCGGGCAGACATCTTGCGCCGTGCCATGGGCAAGAAGAAGAAATCCGAGCTGGACAAGCAATACGCGGGCTTCCACCAGGGCATGATCGACAATGGCTACACCGACGAGGCCGTCAAGACCCTCTGGGCCATCCTGCTGCCCTTCTCCGACTACGCCTTCAACAAGGCCCACTCGGCCGCCTACGGCGTCATCAGCTACTGGACGGCCTATCTCAAGGCGCACTACCCGGCCGAATACATGGCCGCCCTGCTCACCAGCGTTGGTGATGACAAGGACAAGCTGGCCCTGTACCTGAATGAGTGCCGCCACATGGGCATTACAGTGCTGGCCCCGGATGTCAATGAATCGGCGCTGAACTTCACGCCCATTGGCACTGACATCCGCTTCGGCATGGGTGCCATCCGCAACGTAGGTGCCAACGTTGTCAACGGCCTGGTGGAATCCCGGCTGGAGCGCGGGAACTTTGAGAACTTCTCCGACTTCCTCATGAAAGTCCCGGCCGTGGTCTGCAACAAGCGCACCATCGAGTCCTTGATCAAGGCCGGCGCCTTTGATTCCCTGGGCCATCCCCGGCGCGCCCTGGCCATGATCCACGAAGAAGCCGTGGATTCGGTCATCACCATCAAACGCAACGAGGCCGTGGGACAGTTTGACCTCTTCGCCGGAATGGGCGGTGATGTCGAACCAGAATCGGCCCTCATTACCGAGATCCCCGACCTTCCCGAATGGGAGAAGAAGGACAAGCTGGCGTTTGAGCGCGACATGCTTGGCTTGTACGTCTCCGACCACCCGTTACGTGGTCTGGAGGGGGTGCTGAGCCAAAACGCGGACATTTCCATCACGCAGCTGCTTTCCGACGACGGCCCCCAAGATGGCCACATCATCACCATTTCGGGAATGATCACCAACCTGCAGCGGCGGATAGCCAAGAGCAGCGGAAACCCCTATGCCCGCTGTGAAATTGAGGACCTGGGCGGCTCCGTTGAAGTCATGTTCTTTGGCCAGGTGTACGGGCCCATCGCCACCATCCTGGCTGAAGACCTCATTGTTGTTGTCAAGGGCAGGTTGCAAAAGCGCGACGACGGCGCCATCACCTTGAACGCCATGGAATTGACGGTGCCGGATCTCAGCGAGGGTCTGGCCGGCCCGCTGGTGATTTCCATGCCCGAGCACAAGGCCAATGAGCAGGTGCTGCTGGCCCTGAAATCAATCCTGGGTGATCACCGCGGAAACACCGAAGTCAAAATGCACCTGTCCGGCAGCCGGTCGGTGAAGGTCATGAAGCTGCCACTGCACCACAGGGTCAATCCGACGCCATCCCTCTTTGGTGACCTGAAGGTCCTCCTGGGACCCACCTGTCTGGAAGGCTGATGAGCAGCCAACAACGGTTACGGTTAATCAATGAGTGAGATTCTTCCGCAGGTCCCGCCAGCCCTCCCCACGCCACCGCCAGTTCCGGCTGAGCTCTCCCGCAGTGAGTTGCGCAGGGGCTACCCGGCACGTCGCAAAAGCGCATGGAGCCACGCCCCGCAAGCGACAGATTCCAGGACGCACTGGCGCCACGGGCTGGGCTTCTCGGCCGTGCTGGGCGCCGTGCTCGGTGTCGCTTGGTGGCTGCTGGCGCCGGGAGGAGCCTTCTACGGTGACGGGGAGGACTACATGGCGTGGTTCCCCAGGGACGCGGTCCTGGCCGTGCTGATGGTGGCCGGTGGCATTCTCAGTGCCGTGTGGCTGCTGCGTCAGCGCCGGGCATCGGCCCACGGCCCCTTGCCCGTGGCTGCCTTTGCGGGGATGGTGGTGGGCGGCTTTGTGGGCTCGGTGATTGCCTGGCGGATGGGTGTCTTCGCGGGGGACTTGTTTCACACCCCGGCCAACAATTTGCCGCACCCCAGCATGGTGTTTTCGCTCAGGTCCCCAACAGTGCTCATCCTGTGGCCGTTGGCCAGCGTCATCACGGCGTTCATCGCGCAACTGTTTAGCTACGCGACTTACCCGGCCACTCCCACACCCGCACAGGGTGCGACCGAGCAAACGCTGCCCAGCCATACGCATCAAAACCAGCCAGTTCCCACATGGTGAAATGATGCGGGGTGCGTGCATCAGCTACGGGTAAACTGGGCTGTTGTGAGCAATCTTGAATCTTCAGTGGCCCCCCTGACGTTGAACCGTACAGACCTGCGCGGCCGCACCCTGACCCTGGCGGAACTCAAAAAGGCCGTTCCCCGCACGGCCCAGTCAACTGTCACCACGGCTGAGAACGCCGTTGCCGGCATCATCGCCGATGTCCGCCAGCGCGGCCATGCAGCCCTGGCGGAGTTGGCGCAGAAGTTCGACGGCGTCACCCAGGAACACCCGCGCGTCCCTGCCGCTGCGCTTGCGCAGGCGCTTGAATCATTGGACCCGGCGGTTCGGGCAGCCTTGGAAGAGTCCATTGCCCGGGCGAAGGCCTTTGCCCAGGCGCAAAAGCCTGCAGACGTTGATTTCCCCGTGGCGAACGGAGCCGTGGTTTCCTCCCACTGGATTCCCGTCCGCCGTGTGGGTCTCTATGTACCCGGCGGCTTGGCTGCCTACCCGTCCTCGGTGATCATGAATGTGGTTCCCGCCCTCGCAGCGGGTGTGGGATCGGTGGCCCTGGCATCGCCGCCACAAAAGGAATTCGGCGGACTGCCGGATCTCACCGTCCTGGCCGCAGCCGCCCTGCTGGGCATTGACGAGGTGTACGCCATGGGCGGTGCACAAGCCATTGCGGCCTTTGCCTATGGCATTGCGGCCGGCACCACGGCCAGCGGCGGGGGAGAAGCCCTGGAGCCGGTGGACGTGGTTACAGGTCCCGGAAATATTTTCGTTGCCACGGCCAAGCGCCTGGTCAAGGGCGTGGTGGGAATTGACTCCGAAGCCGGTGCCACCGAAATAGCCGTCTTGGCCGATCACACTGCCAACCCTGTCTTCGTGGCAGCCGATCTGATCAGCCAGGCCGAGCACGATCCCAACGCCGCCTCCGTCCTGATCACCACATCCACCGCCCTGGCCAACGCCGTCGAGGTTGAATTGGGCCGCCAGGTAGCCCTCACGGCTCACCGGGAACGGGTGGAAACAGCCCTTGCGGGCGTTCAGTCAGGCATAGTTCTTGTTGACGATCTGGCGCAGGGCGTGGCCGTGTGCAATGCCTATGCCGCCGAGCACCTGGAAGTGGTTACCGAGAACGCTGCCGCCGTGGCTGCCCGGATCACCAACGCCGGAGCCATTTTTGTGGGGGACTACAGCCCCGTGAGCCTTGGCGACTACTGCGCAGGGTCCAACCACGTGCTGCCAACCAGCGGAACTGCAGCCTTCTCCTCGGGCTTGAATGTCACCACGTTCCTGCGTGCCGTTCAGGTGATCAACTACAACAAGGATGCCCTGGCCCAGGTGGCCGAACACGTCATCACTTTGTCCAAGGCGGAAGGTCTGCCGGCCCACGGTGATGCAGTGGCCGTGCGTTTCCCTTAATCCCTGGCCGGAATCTCTAGACAGGTCGAGTCGGGTGTGGTAGTTACACGATTGTAGTTTCACCGCCGTTGGTTCTACACTGGGACTAATTAGGACCTGAAGGGATATGCATGTACTGCCCGTTTTGCCGTAATCCCGACTCACGCGTGGTTGATTCCCGCCTGTCCGACGACGGTTCCTCCATCCGGCGCCGCCGCCAATGCACCGAATGCGGCCGCCGGTTCAGCACCATGGAAACGGCCAGCCTGTCCGTGACGAAACGATCAGGGGTGGCCGAGCCCTTCAGCCGCAGCAAGATCATCAGCGGCGTGCGCAAGGCATGCCAGGGCCGGCCTGTCACCGATGACGACCTTGCCAAGCTCGCCCAGGAAGTGGAAGAGTCCATCAGGGCCAGCGGCGCGGCAGAAATTGACGCCAATGACGTGGGTCTTGCCATTTTGGCACCCCTGCAACGTCTGGACCTGGTGGCGTATTTGCGGTTTGCCAGCGTCTATCAGGCCTTTGAGTCCCTCGAGGACTTTGAAAGCGCGATTGCAACGCTGCGCTGCGAATCTAAGGCAGGGGCCCAAGGCTCGGGACCGTTGGCCCAGACCTCCAGCACCACCACCTTAAACAACTGACCCGTAAAAAGGGTGAGTTGGGCAGCTCATGCGCCAGCCTGGGAGTTGGTGTGGCGCATAAGCCGGGGCGGCTTTGGCCATGCGCAGTGCTGATACCGGGCATGGCGCCAGTGTCAAAGCTGCGCAACACTGGCTCCTTGCGCGAGGCACAGCCAAAGCTGCACACCAACTGACCCGCAGAAATCGCCGAAAATCGCGTGAAAACCTTCAATTTTCGGCGTTTTCTGCGGGTCAGTTGGTTGGCCGGTGGTGCAGGCTGCCGCGGCTGACTTATTTGGTCAGCTTGAAATGCACGGCTGCCTGCAGCGCGCCGCCCACAATGCCTGCATTGTTTGCCAGCTCGGCAGGAATGATCTTCGTGGCCAGATTCAACTGCGGCAGGTAGTCTTCGCTGCGCTTGGAGATGCCGCCGCCAATGATGAACAGCTCGGGGGAGAACAAGAATTCCACGTGGGAGAAGTAGCGCTGGAGGCGAACGGAGTACTCATCCCAGCTCAGCTCGTCGCGTTCACGGGCACTGGCTGACGCCTTGGTTTCGGCGACAAAGCTGTCCAATTCCAGATGGCCCAGCTCAACATTGGGGATCAACTTGCCGTTGTAAATGAACGCCGAACCAATGCCCGTGCCCAAGGTGATGACCAGGACGGTGCCCTTGACATCCTTTCCGGCGCCATAGCGGGCCTCGGCCAGTCCTGCCGCGTCGGCGTCATTCATGACCTGAACGTCGCGGCCCAGTTCCTCGGTGAAGATGGCATCCACGTCGGCATCGATCCAGGACTTGTCCACATTGGCTGCAGAGCGGGCCACACCGTGGGAAATGATGGCCGGGAACGTGATGCCCACAGGGGCGTCTTCGCTGGGGGCGTGGGGGCGGGTCATCAGCTCGTCAACGATAGCCTTGACCACTTTGGCCACTTCCTGCGGTGTGGAAGGGCTGGGTGTGGGGATCCTGTACCTGCTACCCACCACTTCGCCGCTGTGCAGGTCAACAATTCCGCCCTTGATGCCCGTGCCGCCAATGTCGACGCCAATAACTGTGGTGCTGGGTGAGTGCTTCTTAGACATGCATGCTCCAAACAAAATAGAAAGTGACAAGGCTGGTTCAGGCTGGCGGGTTACGCCAAAGCAGTACAGCAGCCGGCCGCACGGGTGCAGCCTTACGGCAGGGTGAGAACTTCGGCACCGGTGGCAGTAACCACCATGGTGTGCTCAAACTGGGCTGTACGCTTCCGGTCACGGGTGACAACTGTCCAGTCGTCAGCCCACATGTCCCAGTCAACGGTGCCAAGAGTAAGCATGGGTTCGATAGTAAACACCATTCCCTCTTCAAGCACAGTGTTGTAGGCCGGAGCTGCGTCATAGTGCGGAATAATCAAGCCGGTGTGGAAAGCTTCACCCACGCCGTGGCCGGTAAAGTCGCGCACTACGCCGTAGCCAAAACGCTTGGCGTAGGACTCGATGGCCCGGCCAATAATATTGATTTCACGGCCCGGAGCTACCGCTTTGATGGCCCTATTGAGAGACTCTTGGGTCCGCTCCACCAGCAGGCGTGACTCTTCATCGACGTCGCCCACTGTGAACGTCCAGTTGGTGTCGCCGTGGACACCGTTCTTGAAGGCCGTGATGTCAATGTTGATGATGTCGCCATCTTCAACAACCGTGGTGTCGGGGATGCCGTGGCAAATGACTTCATTGATGGAGGAGCAAAGGGATTTGGGGAAGCCCCGGTAGCCCAGCGTGGAGGGGTACGCCTTGTTATCGAGCAGGAACTCATGACCTATGCGGTCAAGGGCGTCAGTGGTGACTCCGGGGACAATGTGTTTGCCCACCTCCACAATGGCCTGGGCCGCAATTTTGGCGGAGATGCGGATCTTCTCCAGCGTTTCAGCGTCCTTGACCTCCGAACCCTTAAACGGGGCAGGGCCAGCCTTGCCCACGTATTCGGGCCGCGGGATGGTGTGGGGGACGGGGAGCTGCGGGCTGATGGTGCCCGGGACTAGCTTGCCCAGGGGAGCCGTAAGTGCTGTGGAAGACATAAAACCATTCTATAAGTGTTTGTGCACTGCCTGTGTTGGCGGGTGCTTCCGGGGCCGGATTCAGCCTAAGATGAGCGCTAGGTGCCGAACCCAGCGGCGCACCAACATTGAGGATTACGCCATGGCGCAGTACTGGTACAACGTGGAGACCCACCAAGTGGAGAAGGACGCCCAATCCGGCTGGCGTTCACTCATTGGCCCCTACGAGAGTCGCGAAGAGGCAGAGGGGGCATTGGCCAAGGTGCGCGAACGCAACGAAGCAGCCGATGCCCTGGACCAGGACGAGGACGACGCCGAGTAGCTTCACCACAAACTCTGCTGGGCCCACGCGTCCGAGGGTTCCCGGGCTGAGCGAAGCGAGGTTAGGGAGGACGTGGGTGGGCCCACGCGTCCGAGGGTTCCCGGGCTGAGCGAAGCGAGGTTAGGGAGGACGTGGGGATTAGAAGGTGTGTTCCGGGCCGGGGAACACGCCGGTCCGGACTTCCTGCGCATACTCCTTGGCGGCGTCGGAGAGAACAGTGCGCATGTGGGCGTACTGCTTCACGAACTTGGCCATCTTGCCCGTACGCAAGCCCGCCATGTCCTGCCACACCAAAACTTGGCCTGTGGTGCTGTTGCCGGCGCCAATCCCGATCGTGGGGACCGCAATTGCGGCTTCCACGGCAACAGCAGTGGTGGCCGGAACCATTTCCATCAGCACGGCGAAAACGCCAGCCTCGGTGAGGGCAACGGCGTCGTCAATCATGCCCGCCGCGGCGTCTCCCCGGCCCTGTACCCGGTAACCGCCCAGCATGTGTTCGCTCTGCGGGGTGAAGCCGATGTGAGCCATGACGGGGATGCCCGCCTGGGTCAGGGCCCGCACGGTGGGGGCGTAGTAGGCCCCGCCCTCCATCTTGACGGCATGCACCAAGCCCTCCTTCATCAGACGCACCGAGGAGGCGATGGCCTGTTCGGGAGACTGTTCGTAGCTGCCAAAGGGCAGATCCGCCACCACCAAGGCGCGTTTGGATCCGGCTGTGACTGCGCGGGAGAAGATGATCATTTCATCCAAGGTGATGGGCAGTGAAGTCTCGTTGCCCAAGACGTTGTTGGAGGCTGAATCCCCCACGAGCAGCACCTCGATGCCTGCCTCATCAAAAATTTGTGCCGTGTACTGGTCATAGGCAGTCAACATGGCAAACTTCTGTCCTGCCAGCTTGGCCGCCTGCAGGTGGTGGGTGCGCACTTTGGCTGTTGTCGCAGGGATTCCTGCGGCCGGAGACGCGCTTGCGTCCTTGGCGCCGGAGCCATAAGGAGCTGCCAGCTCGGCGGACGCGGACGAATCAGGGGTACTTGTGGGAGCCATGGCACCCAGCTTATTACGAGTCGGGGCTCGAATTGAGCAAACGGGGGCGCAGTCCTTAGTAGAGTATGCACTGCGGGCAACATACGTGCCCGCTAACCCGTTCGCTGCGGGCCGGCTCTCCGGTGTGCTGCTGTGCGAGAGTTCAAGAGGGAAGAGGCACATACGTGGACCGTCAGCAGGAATTTGTGTTGCGCACCATCGAAGAGCGCGACGTGCGGTTTGTGCGCCTGTGGTTCACCGACGTGGTGGGCAGCTTGAAATCGGTGGCCCTGGCTCCGGCCGAAGTGGAGGGCGCCTTCGAGGAGGGCCTGGGCTTTGACGGCTCAGCCATTGAAGGCCTGGCCCGTGTCTTTGAATCGGACATGCTGGCACAGCCGGATCCGTCCACCTTCCAGATCCTGCCCTGGCGCGGTGCCACCGAGCAGACCTCACGCATGTTTTGCGATGTTCTGACGCCCGACGGCGAACCCTCCGCAGCTGACCCGCGCAACGTGCTCAAGCGCACCCTGGCGAAAGCCGCGGACATGGGCTTCACCTGCTACACCCACCCGGAGATTGAGTTTTACCTGCTCAAATCGGACCGGCCGGGACCCGACGGCGTCCCCGTCCCCGTGGACCAGGCCGGCTACTTTGACCATGTTCCAGGGGGTGTGGCCCAAGACTTCCGCCGCACGGCCGTGACCATGCTCGAGGATGTGGGCATCTCCGTGGAGTTCAGCCACCACGAAGGCGGGCCCGGGCAAAACGAGATTGACCTGCGCTACGCGGATGCCCTGCAGACAGCCGACAACATCATGACCTTCCGCACAGTCATCCGCGAGGTCGCCATCCAGCAGGGCACCTACGCCACGTTCATGCCCAAGCCGTTCTCCGACCACCCGGGTTCGGGCATGCACACACACTTTTCCCTGTTTGAGGGCGACAGCAACGCCTTCCACGAACCAGGTGCCGAGTACCAGCTGTCCAAAACGGCGCGGCAGTTCATGGCGGGCATTCTCAAGCACGCCCCCGAATTCACGGCCGTCACCAATCAGTTTGTGAACTCCTACAAGCGACTCTGGGGTGGGGGAGAAGCCCCCAGCTACGTATCGTGGGGCCACAACAACCGCTCCGCCCTGATGCGGGTTCCGCTGTACAAGCCGGGCAAGGGCCAGGCCGCGCGCTTGGAATACCGGGGCATTGACTCCGCAGCCAACCCCTACCTGGCTTACGCTGTGCTGCTGGGTGCCGGCTTGAAGGGGATCGAGGAAGGCTACGAGCTGCCGCCGGCCGCCGTGGAAGACGTCAGCCTGCTCACGAGTGCCGAACGCCGGCTAATGGGACACCATCCATTGCCATCCAGCCTGCACGACGCCGTACGCCAGATGGAGGATTCCGAACTCATGCCGGAGATCCTGGGCGAGCAGGTGTTTGAAAACTTCCTGCGCAACAAGCGCGACGAATGGCAGGACTACAGGCTGCAGGTCACCCCGTACGAGATCAACCGCTACCTGGGGATACTCTAAGTCCTGCCATGAGCTCGCTCACCCGCACCCTGATCTCCCGTGGCTTCTCCGACCTGGAAAAATGTGAAAGGTTCCTGGGTTTCGCCGAACTGGCTGACCTGGACCAAACACAATTGCTGGAGGCACTCGCTGTTGCCGACAACCCCGATCTGGCGCTGCAATCGTTGGTGAGGCTGCTCAGTGCAGTCCCCGAAAGCCGTGACAAGCTCCGTGTTCTGGACCCATCCTCAGGCCGGTGGGTTTCCAATGAGCCCATGTTCAGGCTTTTGGGTGCCTCGGAGGCCATGGCGGATTTCCTGATGAGGCATCCGGAGCATCTTGATGTTTTGGACGCTGCCCCCTCCCCGGAACCCGTGGCCGTTCCTGCGCAGCATTTCCAGGCGTCGCTGCTGCGTGCCGTTGGTGCCGAGCCGTCCTCGAGCATGCCAATAGCGGCCTTGGGTGGCACGGAGGCGCGGATAGCCTTGCGGACGGCGTACCGGCGGCACTTGTGTGAATTGGCCATGCGGGATCTTGCTGCCGCGTCACCCCAGGCTGTCATGCCGCTGGTTGGGGCGGAGCTGGCGGACTTGGCTTCAGCAGCCCTGGACGCTGCGCTGGCCGTTGCCCGGCACGAAGTAGGCGCCGCCATGGGGGAGGAGCTGGTGGCCCGGGTTCGCTTGGCCGTTGTGGGCATGGGCAAGTGCGGGGCGCGGGAATTGAACTACATTTCCGACGTCGATGTCATGTACGTCATTGGCATCAGCAACCCGCCAGGGCTGGGCGACGTCATGCAGGCTGACACCGTGGACGAGGCGCGGGCCGTCACAGTGGGCAATGCCCTGGCGGGTGCTGTCTCGAAGATCATTTACGCCCCCGAACGCGAGCCCGGCTTGTGGGAGGTTGATGCGAATCTGCGTCCCGAGGGCAAGGACGGCCCGTTGGTGCGCACCCTGGATTCTTTCCTGGCGTACTACCACCGCTGGGCGCAGAGCTGGGAGTTCCAGGCACTGCTCAAGTCCCGGGCAATCGCCGGGGACCAGGCCCTGGGCTTGGAGTTTGAAGAAGCGGTCTCACCCCTGATCTGGGCCTCCTCCGAACGTGAGGGTTTTGTGGAGTCGGTGCAATCCATGCGCCGCCGCGTCACGGCAAATATTCGTGATGCCGACGCCGGCCGCCAGATCAAGCTGGGCAGGGGCGGCCTGCGGGATGTTGAATTCACTGTTCAGCTGCTGCAGCTGGTTCACGGAAAGACCGATCCGCGCATCCGCGTCCCCGCCACCACGGCCGCCATCAAGGCGTTGACCCAGGCCGGCTACATTGGCCGCACGGACGCCGCGAAGCTTCTGGACCACTACACGTATCTGCGCGTTCTGGAGCACCGAATCCAGCTGGTGCAAATGCGCCGCACCCACCTGATGCCCACTGCGCAGGACCAGCTGCGCGCGTTGGCCCGTGCCGTGGCGGGTCCACTGAGCCTCAAGCGGCCCAGTGCCGACTCTTTGCTGGAGGAGTGGGCCAAGGTCAAGCGCTCAGTGAGTTCCCTGCACGAGCGGATTTTCTACCACCCCATTTTGGCTTCCGCAGCGCATCTGAGTGTTGAGGACGCAACCCTGACCACGGATGCGGCCAAGGCCAGACTTGCTGCCCTCGGCTACCGGGACGCAGCGGGGGCCGCGCGGCACATTGCGGCCTTGACAGCCGGTGTCAGCCGCCGTGCTGCCCTGCAGCGTCAGCTGCTGCCAGTCCTCCTGGGCTGGTTGGCCGACGGCGTGGATCCCGACGCCGGATTGCTCGCGTTCCGCCGCGTGAGCGACGCGCTGGGAACCTCACACTGGTACCTGGGCATGCTGCGTGACCACCAGGCCGCGGCCGAGCGACTGTGCCATCTGCTGTCCAGTTCACGGCTGGTGTCTGATTTGCTGGAAGTCTCCCCGGAGGCCACGGCGTGGCTGGGCAATGATAAGGAATTGCTGCCGCAGACTTTCGAGCAGCAGTGGAGCGAAATTCAGGCCACCATTTCACGCCACACTGAATCCACGGATGCCATCCGGCTCATCCGCCTCATCAGGCAGCGTGAAATTTTGCGCGTTGCCATCGCCGACAGCTGCGGGCTACTGAGCCAGGAAGCCGTCGCCGAGGCTCTCAGCGACGTTGACAGGGCGGCGGTTCTTGGGGCCCTCATGGTGGCCGAGGCCGCGGTCTATGCAGGAGCCGAGGTGCTCACGCAGGTACTGGTGGTGGCCATGGGCCGCCAAGGCGGGCGGGAGATTGGCTACGGTTCCGACGCCGACGTGCTGTTTGTGCACCGGCCACTTGAAGGGCTGGCTCCGGAGCTGGCGGGGGAGGCGACCGCGCAGGCCAAGGCGATCGTCCAAAAGATGACAGCTCTGCTGACAGCTCCCGTGCGTCCTGCCATCCAAGCCGAACGGGTGCTGAAGGTGGACGCGGACCTGCGCCCCGAAGGACGCAACGGTCCGCTGGTCCGCTCCTTGGCGGCCTACCAAGAGTACTACACGCGCTGGTCCTCAGCCTGGGAGGCGCAGGCGTTGTTGCGTGCACGGCCCATGGCAGGGTCGGATGATTTGGCGCGTGAGTTTGTCGCCATGGCCGATCCCATCCGATACCCGCTGGTGTTGAGTGAGTCTGACCTGCGCGAGATCAAGCGCATCAAGGCCCGAATGGAATCCGAACGGCTGCCACGGGGTGCCGATCCGGCCAGACACGTTAAACTGGGCCGCGGGGGTCTGAGCGACGTGGAATGGCTGGTCCAGCTTTGGCAACTCCAACACGCCCATGAGCATGCTGCCCTGCGCACCACTCATACCTTGCCTGCGCTCCATGCCGCCCATGCACTGGGACTGGTGGATGACGCCGACGCCGCACTTTTGGAGGCCGCTTGGCGGTTGGCCGGCAAAATACGCAATGCCAATGTGATGTGGACGGGAAATACCTCCGACCTTTTACCCCTGGCGCGCCGTGATTTGGAGGCGGTGGCCCGTTGGTGCGGTTATGAGCCGGGCCATGCCGCGGCTTTCGAGGAAGAGTATCTTGGCTTGACTCGTCGTGCCCGAGCTGTTTTTGAGCGCCTCTTCTACGGCTAGTACCGGCGTCCGTGCGCTGACACCCGGGTCATTGGAACCGGGCGTCGCCGCACGTCATGATGACGAAACATCGGATGAAGTTTCACCCAATTTCAATCATTTACACACAATTTGCAGCAGGACTGCGTCGAAAATTGGGCCAATTTCGGCGCTGGAGCCGAGGGTAATCACCGCGCTCATCAACTGATCATTGCCTCAGGCAATCATATTCCCTCGGCACTGAATTGCCCGAAAATTTGTCGGGACGCAAAAGTCGCCAAATGCATGGGTTATCCATAACATTCATGTCATTGCCGGAATTCCTTCGCGCCCCGCAAGAATGGCGACCTCGGGGTTCCTGTGCGGAAATGTGTAAAACGCGATGATTGCTTGTGACCGTTAACACTTAGTGACGATCATGAATTGACAGTCTCGAATCAGCGTTGGAATTATGACTCATATCACTTTGATAAGCATCACTACACCAACCCGGCCCCCTTGAGCAGCTACGCTGCGGGCTGGATTCTTGCAGGAGGATTGCGCATGGTTCAACTATCCACAGCTTCTCGACGAACAGTTCTGGGAGGTGCGCTGGCAACCGGACTGATGGCCGCAATGGCGCCAAACTCCCTGGCAAACAGGAGCGCACAGGTTCGGCCTCCCGGCCAGGAAACAATGATAGGTGTGCCGTTCGAACGGCATCAAAGTGTCCGCGTGGGCATTATCGGCGTCGGAAACCGGGGCAATAGCATGACCATCGGCTGGGCCGCAGTCCCCGGGGCGAAAGTGGTGGCCGTCTGCGATATCCGCAAGGCCCGCGCCACCAACATAGCCAACAGCCTGGTCTCCAAGGGGCGTGAACGCCCCGCCGAATACGGTGGAACCGCCGACTCCTATAAGCAAATGCTCAGCGACATGGACCTGGATTTGGTCTACATCGCCACGCCGTGGGAATTCCACCACGAACAAGGCAAGGCCGCCATGCTGGCGGGCGCCCACGTCATGGTGGAACTGCCCGTGGCCACGGAGCTGGCTGAACTGTGGGATCTGGTCGACACCTCCGAGAAGACCCGCAAGCACCTGATGCTGGCCGAAAACTGCAGCTACGGGCGCAACGAACTCGCCATGCTTAAGATGGCCCACGAGGGTGTCTTTGGTGACGTGACCAACGGCCATGGCGGCTACCTGCACGATCTCCGGGAGCTGCTGTTCGCTGACGGCTACTACACCGACGACTGGCGCCGCAAATGGCACACCCGCAGCACCGCCAGCTTCTACGCCATGCACGGTCTGGCCCCCATAGCGGCAGCCATGGACATCAACCGCGGCGACCGGATGAAAACCCTCTCCGCCACAGCAACACCTCCCAAAGGTCTGGCGGACTACCGTGCCCGCTTTGTGCCCAAGGGCCACAGATCCTGGAACGAGGAATACCTCAACGGTGATCTGGTCACCTGCTTAATTAGCACCGAAAAGGGCCGGATCATCAGGGCCGAACATGATGTCTCCACCCCGCGCCCCTACAGTCGCATCAACAGCCTGGCTGGCAGTCGCGGACTCTTTGAGGACTACGCCGGCGGTGGCAGCACAGGTGCGCGCGTATACCTGGAACCGGACCACGGCGGCCACGCCTGGAAGGACTTTGCTCCGTCCCAGCAAAAATTTGACCACTGGCTTTGGAAAAAGGTGGGTGAGGACGCGGCCGCCAACGGTGGCCACGGCGGCATGGACTACATCCTGCAGTGGCGCACCATCCAGTCCATGCGCACAGGCACCACGGCCGACATCGACGTTTATGATTCAGCCGCGTGGTGTGCTCCGGTACCCTTGAGCGTTTTGTCGCTGGCCGACGGCGGTGCTCCAGTGGAGATCCCCGACTTCACCCGCGGCGGTTGGGTCCGTCCCCGCGTTGGCCTGGATTCAGTTGCGCTCGACATGCCAGCAGTGGTCTAACAATTTATCGCAGGAAGGAGTAACCAAGAAATGAAAAAAATAAGAGCAATCATTGCCATGCTGGCCACTGCGCTGGTATTCGGTGGCGCCATGACAGTTATCAGTACACCGGCAGGTGCAGAAGGCACCAACTCCGCACTGGTCATGAGCATTGCCGAGGTTGGCCTGGAAGGGCCAGCCATTTCCGACATTGTAGTAGCCCTGAAAAACACCTCAGCAGCGTCCATGACGGATGTTAAAGTCAAGGTCACAGGACCCATCAACTGGTCGCTGTACCCGGACACCCATACCCTCGCAGCCCCCTTGGCTGCCGGGGCCACCACAACCGTGACCACCGAGATTCACGTGCCCAACAATCCCGCCGGTTCAGTCACACGAAACTTCAGCGCCACGGCCTCCTACGCTGGCGGTGACGGCGTCAAGACCTCCTTCGAAGAGCGCAACCAGTTCTCAGGCCCCGTTCCGGCAACCCTGGCCGAACTGTTCAACAACGTGGGCACCACAACCATTGCCACCCTGGCCCAAGGCAACTACGACGGCGAGAAGAACAGTTTCTCCCGTGAGCGCCTTGCCGAACAGGGCGTCACTCCCGGTGCCAAGGTCGCGGCCGCGGGAACGGAATTCACCTGGCCCGCCGCCGCGGCAGGCGCGCCGGACAACGTGACGGGCAGTGGACAAACCTTCAAGTTCGCCGGCCAGGGCAGCAAGCTGGCCTTCCTTGGTGCAGGTGTCGCCAACGGCGCCTCGGGTGAAGCCACAGTGCACTACACCGACGGATCAAGTTCAAAGGGTACCTTTGGTTTCCCGAACTGGGGCTTCCAGGAAGTCACAGCCCACGGTGCCAAACTCGAAAAGACCACCAAGGGTCGCAACACGCCCGCTGGCTACGCAAATGCCGAATTCGACTACCGCCTGTTCAGCAACACCATCGCCATCGATCAGACCAAGACTGTCAGCATGGTGACCCTGCCCAACAACGCCAATATTCACATCTTCGCGATGGCGTTTGTTCCGGCTGTGGTGCTCCCGCCAACAACGGCGCCAGCAACTACGGCTCCGGCAACGACTGCTCCCGCTACGTCAGCTCCTGCTACGACGGCGCCGGCCACCACGGACCCTACCGTGGCTCCGTCGACTAATCCGACGACGGAGCCTAGCGCCACTACAGTACCCACCACGGCTGCCCCAACCATGCCGCCGGTGACCAGCGTTCCCCCTACAGTGCCGGACTCAACCACTGTGCCCCCCACGGTGCCGGGTGCAGGCACGGCCCCTCCGGCGGTAACCACCACGGCCACAGCACCGAAGCCCAGCGGTATCACAGCTGCTGGCGCTGAACTGTCCGAGACCGGAAGCAACAGTGCTCCGCTGCTCGGCGTGGCAGGCTTGCTGCTGGTGGGTGGACTTGCCATGACTGCCATGACAGTTATGCGCCGACGCCACCGCGCCAGCCACAGCTAGCGCAGAGGCCTGGCCGGAGATCACGGCCAAGCAGGACAGTGCCGCGCCCGTCCCCGCTTTTCGCACCCGTCCCTACGGGTGCGAAAAGCGGGGACGGGCGCGGCTGCTTTAACTTTCCGGACACACCACTAGGACTTCACGAGCGCGCGGGCGTGGGCCAGCATGGTGACAACAGCGGCGCCCTTCACCAAGTCGCCGTCGTGCACAAAACCCTCCTCACGTCCCGTGAGATCGGCAATGAGCCTGCCTTTCCACAGGGCCAACAAGCTGGCATGTTCGGGCAGCGGTGCAAGGTTGTGCATCTCCCCGGGATCGGCGTCGAGGTCAAAGAGTTCTTCCGTGCCCCAGCCGGACGCCCACAAGTACTTGATGTGGCCGTCAGTGACCCACTGCAGCGACTGGCCAAAGTAGACGTGCTCCCCGTGCAGCCAGTCACGCCACGGCTCAGGCTCAGGTGTGCCGGCGGGGGGTTCGCGCACAAAGCGTGCCAGTGACTTCCCGTCACAGGAATCCGGCACCGGGACGCCGGCCAGCTCCAGCAGGGTGGGCATGATGTCGCGCAGTTCCACCACCTCATCCACCACGCCGCCACGCTTCGCAGCAGGATCATTGGGTGCGGGAGTCACAATGAACGGCACCCGCGCGGAACCCTCGAAGCCCACGGCCTTGCGGTAAAAGTCGTGGTCGCCCAGCATTTCACCGTGGTCGGAGGTGAAGGCGATGATGGTGTCATCGGCCAGGTCAAAGTCGTACAGAGCCTCAAAGAGCCGCATGAGCTGCATGTCGATCTGCGTCATGAGCCCGTAGTAGCCGGCCCGGGCCCGGTGGGTCACGGCCTCGGACAGGGTGCCGAAAGCCAACTGGTGGTTACCGTCCGTGCGCACCGACTCGTAGTGGTGCTCCCAATCGCCCAACCGCCGCTTGAAGGCCGGCAGGTCCAGGTACATGTCCATGGCCCACGACGGCGGATCGTACGGCGGGTGCGGGCGGTGGAAGGACAAGTAGAGGAAGAAGGGAACTGTGGGGTCCCGCCGGTACAGCCATTCCACGGCTTGGGAGCCCGTCCATGAGGTGGGGTGCAGGCGCTCGGCCTTATCCCATGGCCTGGCCACGGTGGAATTGCAGCCGACCCCGTGGTCAAAGTACTCCTCATCGGCGGTCACGCCGGGCTGACGGCGCAGCCACGGGACGTAGTCGTCAAAGAACTTAAAGTCCCGGCGATGTTGCTTGCGGGCAAAGTGCAAGAATCCGTCGTGCAGCATCACATCGTCAAAACCAACCCGGTTGCGCTCCGGGTAGACATGCAGCTTGCCAATGGCCTGGGTCTGGTACCCGGCCTTGCCGAACTCGCCAGCGAGCGTGACTGGGTGGACGTCGTCGAACTTCACGCCTTCCTGATAGCCCACCCGGCCGTGACGTTCCTGGGACTGGCCGGTAAACAAGGCCACCCGGGCTGGGACGCAGGTGGGGGTGGCGGAGTATGCGTGCCGGAACCGTGTTCCCTTGGCGGCCAGCTCATCCAGGTGTGGCGTTTGAACATGCGGGTGACCCTCCGCGCCCAAGCAATCGCCACGCCACTCATCGACACAGATCAGTATCACATTGGGCCTATTCATGTGCTTCTTTCTCTTGGCGGCAACGGCTGCAGGGGGAGAAGTAACTCAAACCACATCCACAATACTCGAGATGTTCGTCTTGATTGCTGAACTCAGCTGGTACAAAGGTGGGTGTAAATGGTAGGAACAGTGGCCTTCGTCTCGCATGATTTCGCTAAAGGCTGTAACGTCGAGGGGTACTTGATTCGGCCCAGGAGGGGCGAAGAACCGTTGTAAGGGAAAATTAATGCGAAAGCTACCACCCATACGGCGGCGTAGAGGCGGCTCATTTGCCGCTCTCGCCGCCTTTTTTACTGTTGTCATCATGTTCTTCGGAATGGGCGGCGCGACAGCGCTGAGCATGCCGGCTCCGGCCAGCGCGGTCTCGGCCGGCGTCCAGGCCGCCGATGTCAATGGTAAGACGTTCGCGATTGCCACCGACACCACGTTTGCGCCGTTTGAGTTCCGTGATGGCAGTGGCGAGCTGGTGGGCATTGACATGGACCTGATCCGTGCCATTGCCAAGGATCAAGGCTTTGAGGTTGACATCAAGTCCCTCGGCTTTGACGCAGCGTTGCAGGCATTGCAGTCCAACCAGGTGGCTGGCGTCATTGCCGGCATGTCCATCACTGACGAGCGCAAGAAGATCTTTGACTTCTCCGCCCCGTACTTTGACTCCGGCGTCCAGATGGCTGTTGCCAAGAATGACCAGGACATCAAGTCCTACGAGGGACTGACAGGCAAGACCGTAACAGCCAAGCGTGGCAGTGAAGGCGAAACGTTCGCCAACTCCATCAAGGACCAGTACGGCTTCAAGGTCAAGGCCCTTGCTGATTCCGCGACGATGTACGACGACGTCAAGGCCGGCAATTCTGTGGCCGTCTTTGACGACTACCCGGTGCTCGCTTACGGTGTCAGCCAGAACAACGGCCTGAAGATTGTTACCGAGAAGGAACAGGGAAGCTCCTACGGCTTCGCCGTCAACAAGGGTGCCAATGCGGACCTCCTGACGGCCTTCGATGCTGGCCTGGCCAATCTGAAGGCCAACGGCGAATACGACAAGATCCTGGACAAGTACCTGGCCAAGGCTGAGTCCACGGAGCAAGGCGGCTTCTTCGAGTTGGTCAAGGACAGCTTCCCGGCCCTCATGAAGGGCCTGTGGCTGACCATTGTTGCCACGGTTCTTTCGCTGGCCGTCGCCCTGGTATTGGGTGTTCTCTTTGGTTTCTTCAAGGTCTCCGAAAGCAAGATTCTGCGTGGCGTTGCCACCACCTATGTGGCCATTTTCCGTGGCACGCCGCTGCTGGTTCAGGCCTTCTTCTTCTACTTTGGCCTGCCGCAGATGACCGGTCAGCCCATCGATGTTCTCACCGCCGGTGTGCTCACCTTGAGCCTCAACGCCGGTGCCTACATGACGGAAATTGTCCGTGGCGGCATCCAGTCGGTGGATCCTGGCCAGCTGGAAGCCAGCCGCAGCCTGGGCTTGAGCTACGTCACCTCCATGCGCCGGGTAGTGGTTCCGCAGGCGATCAAGATCATGACGCCGTCGTTCATCAACCAGTTCGTCATCACCTTGAAGGACACCTCCTTGCTGGCCGTCATTGGCTTCGCGGAGCTGACCTACCAGGGCCAGCAGATCTACGCGTCCAACTTCCGTACGGGTGAAACACTGCTGATCGTGGCAGCCCTGTACTTCATTGTGATCACCGCCTTGACCCAGCTTTCCAACGTCCTGGACAGGAAGTTCAACAAATGAGCGCAACCGCAACTGACAAGTCCGCAAAGATCAGTGTCCGCGGCCTGAAGAAGTCATTTGGCTCCAACGAGGTGCTCAAGGGCCTGGACGTTGACGTTGCCGAGGGCGAGGTGGTGTGCGTCATTGGCCCCTCAGGATCGGGCAAGTCAACGTTCCTGCGTTGCTTGAACAAGCTGGAGGACATCACCGCCGGCACCGTCACTGTCAACGGCTTTGACCTGACGGACGCCAAGGTTGATTTGAACACTGTCCGCCAAAACATTGGCATGGTGTTCCAGCACTTCAACCTGTTCCCGCACATGAGCGTCATCCAAAACATCATGCTGGCTCCGGTTGAGCTGAAAAAGCTGGACAAGGCCGGTGCCCGCGAAAAGGCCATGGAACTGTTGCGGCGCGTGGGTCTGGCTGAGAAGGCTGACGCCCGTCCGGCGTCGCTCTCGGGCGGCCAGAAGCAGCGTGTGGCGATTGCCCGCGCGCTGGCCATGAACCCAGGCATCATGCTCTTCGACGAGGCCACCAGTGCACTGGACCCCGAAATGGTGGGTGAGGTGCTGCAGGTGATCCGCGACCTCGCCGCCGAGGGCATGACCATGGTTGTAGTGACCCACGAGATGGGCTTTGCCCGCGAAGTTGCCGACCGCGTCATCTTCATGGATGCAGGGTACATTTGCGAGGAAGGCACCCCCGAGGCCATCTTCAGCAATGCTCAGCAGCCGCGTTTGCAGGAATTCCTCGCGAAAGTCCTCTAAAGCGCTGTGAGGGGTGGCCGGCCTGGGGGCTGGCCACCCTTTCTGTTTAAGTTTTCAATGGCCCACGCCGGCCCAAGAGTAAAGGAGCGTACGTCATGGATCTGCAAGGCATCCTTGAAGACATTGTTACCCACGTTGCGCCGCTGTGCCGTCAGGGTGAGGTTGCCTCCTACATTCCCAGTCTTGGCGTTGTTTCGCCGGACAATTTTGGCATTTGTGTGGCCACGGCTGACGGTGCGATTTACGGTGCGGGGGACTGGCGCAAGCCCTTCTCGATCCAAAGTATTTCCAAAGTTTTTTCGCTGGCACTGGTGATGTCGTACGACTACGACTCCATTTGGAAGCGTGTGTTCCGTGAACCCTCCGGGACCCCCTTTAACTCGATGATCCAGCTGGAAGCTGACCGCGGCATTCCGCGAAATCCTTTCATCAATGCCGGCGCCCTGGTCGTCACGGACAGGCTGCTGACGTTGACGGGGGATGCGGCCGGAGCTGTGCGCGGACTCTTGCGGCAGGAGGCAGGGAACCCGTCCATCGACGTCGATGCCGAGGTGGCGGCCTCCGAAGCCGACCATGGGCACCGCAACGCGGCCATGGCCCATCTGTTGGCAAGCTACGGGAACCTGGAAAATCCCGTTGAGGACGTCCTGGCCAACTACTTTGCCCAGTGTGCCCTGGAGCTGTGCTGCGAGGACCTGGCCAAGGCGGCGCTGTTCCTGGCCCGCGACGGCGTGTCAGCCGGTGGGAGCCCGTTCCTGCAGCCCAGCCAGAGCAAGCGTGTCAACGCCGTCATGCTGACCTGTGGCACCTATGACGCCGCGGGGGAGTTCGCCTACCGTGTGGGCCTGCCCGGCAAGAGCGGGGTGGGCGGCGGCATCGTTGCCGTTGTGCCCGGACGCTGCGTTGTCACAGTCTGGGGTCCCTCGCTAGGCCCCAACGGCAACTCGGTGGCGGGCATGGCGGCCCTGGATGAGTTCACCGCGAAGACCGGCTGGTCGATCTTCTAGGCGCTTGCTGTGAGTGCCCGGCGGCTTCTCCAGCGCCAAGTGTCCTAGCGTACAGAGAGGCTTTTTCCATGACGAATTCTTCGCCGACCGTGGTGTTGGTTGCTTTGAAATTTGCGCCTGAAGCCCAGCGCGACGCCTTGCGGAACGGCATCGCCCGGCTCGAATTGGCGCTCGGTCAGGAGGTATTTGTGGGCAACCCGTTGCAGATGACGCAGGTGGCGTTGGACGATCCAGCACGCCATCCCTTCGCTGTCGTGTCTACAGGAATGGATGTGCGGGTTATCGGCATGGGTATTCTGCACGTTGGTGCGGCTACCGATGCCGGATGGCCGGACGCGCAGGGTGCCGTGCTGCTACGCGGGTTCCTCGTGGATCACCGCCAGCAGGGTCAAGGGTACGGCAGCGCGGCGACCATGGCCGCCGTCGAACTGGCGCGGGAATTGACGAGTGCGCTCCAGCTGCCAGCCAAGGGTGTGGTGTTGGGAGTCAGCGTGGACAACAGGGTGGCCCATGACGCCTACTTGAGGGCCGGGTTTGCGGTCAAGGGACGTTTTCTGGGAGGTCGGTCCGGGCCTCAACACATAATGTACAGCCCGTTCTCATAGCTCCTGAGCACCCACGTCAACATTAGTTGACGGCACTGGCGGCGTCAACTAATGTTGACGGTGGAGGTATTGCGATGAAGACACTGGTTGGCAATATGGATGGAATGGGCCCAGCTGAGGCCTTGTATGCGGTTGCGCAATGGCGCAAGGAGCTGGCCCGGACCGAATCCGAGATGGTGGCGCGGGCGCGGGCGGCAGGGCTCTCCTGGGAGGCAGTCGCCTTGTGCCTGGGCGTGAGCAAGCAGGCTGTTCACAAGAAATATGGGAAGCGTTAGTCCCCACACCCTCCCACCGCTCGCAAGCTCGTGGCGGGACCCTCGGGCGCGTGGGCCCAACCACGCCGTGCCACCTGATCGCAAGCTCGTGGCGGGACCCTCGGGCGCGTGGGCCCAACCACGCCCTGCCACCGTCGAGCCCTTAAACAGTGACGGCGTGCAAAACTGGCGGGGACGCATGAAATTTCATGGGTCCCCGCCAGTTTTGCACGCCGTCACATGGAGCCGGCCTCAGGCCGGCGTGTGTGGCTTAGCAGCCGTAGTACAGCTCGAAGTCCCCAGGGGTAATTGGGTGAGGTTGAGATCTGCTGGGTGCCGCGTGTTCTAGGGCATTTTGTGGTTGATAGTCGTTGGCTGAAACTGCCCCGAAATGGACCTCTTGCGGACTGTTTGCGGACTGAACACTATGCGAATGGGTCATCTTCGGGTTCAGTCAACCACTGGTCTGCCATGTCTTGGTGTTCACGGATCCAGACCACGAGCTTGGCGACATCGTCGTCGTGGAGCATTACGCGGCGCATGCTGAGCTTTGTGTAGTGGCTCGACTCTTTGCAGTAGCGGCGCGGTTCGGTTTATGTCAAGCCCAGCTCCGGACCTACCTCTTCGGGTGTTCGGACGAGCGACTTCGTTGGCACGGGATCCTGTACTTGGCGTTTGGCAATTGATTCTTCGGTTGCTCGTTCCACTCCGAAGTCATGTCCACCCACGGGCTTGGTTGGCAGAGTGTCCAGCCACGCTGCGAGGACGGCGTGCCGAATGGCGCTTTCGCGGCCTGCTTGACGGGCCGCCAATCGTCCTGAGTTGACCTGGGCCCTCAGGTTATTGACGGTGAATCCGCTTTGCTCAGCGGCTTCCTCGAGGGTATATGCGAGTTTCTCGATCGTCATATGATCGATGCTAGTGCCGGGGTAGTTGTAAGTTGGCCTGTACGTTCAACTGCGGCTTAGGAGATCCGAATGACGGAAAAGATTGCGTACAGCCTCAAGGAAGCCTGTGAGCAGGCAGGAGATATAAGTCTCTCCACCCTTCGCCGAATGATCGCCAACAACGACATCAGCGTCAAGTACATCGGCTCCAAGCCGGTCATCCTTCATTCGGAGTTGGTTTCTTGGCTCGAAACGTTGCCCGAGGAGGCACCCATCAAGTAATGCTCGAACGGCCGCGTTTGGAGCGCTATTGGAGGCAGCGTTGCTTACCGCTTCAAAGCAGCTCGAGTTTGTGCGTCACGAGGCCGGCCGAGCGTTCGGTAAGACGCCTATAAGTTTCGACTAGCGCCCTGTTCGACGAGCTGTCGCAGCGCTATGGCGATACGATCCTTGTCATATGCTGGCCGTCGCCCAACGGCGACGATTTGCGCGATCTCTTCTTGCTGGGCGGGGGAGAACCGATAGAGTCGGCCGATACGATCACAAGGCCATTCCCCCGACTGCGCCTTACTGCGGACGGTTTCGTCTGCAATCCGGTACTTTTCGGCCATCTCTTGGGCTGTAGCGTACGCCTGCGGTGAGTGGGTCATGTCAGGTTTTGCCTCTCCATGGTGCTGATGGGTGGTCAGTACCGATTCTAAGCACGGATCCTTGGGCTGGTTCAAATCACTCCCGGCTCCGCCACCTCGGCACCGCCTCCTCCAGTTCGCGTTGGCGCCAGGGGAGTAGTCGACCTTGTGCGCGTCGTTGGGTTTGGATGTGTAGCCATACGCCGAGGGTGTGTTCTCGTTCGGTGGTGTATCGGCGATAGTGGGGGAGTTCACCTGTTCGCTCAACAAACGCAACGAGTTCGCGGGCCCTTGATCGCCACTGCTCGTCAAGTGTTTGCTGCCGGGGCGGTGTCTTCCAATCACCAAGCCAGTCCAAAGCTTGCACTTGTGATGGGGTGAGTGTTCCTTCGCTGTGGGCTTTGCGTTGCCGGGCGAGCCAGTGGTGGAGGGTTTGTTCGTGGCCGCGTGATTGTGGCAGGGGTTGCCGGCCGGTGCTCGCGATGAAGTCTTGGACTGCTTGCACTTGTTGGAGCCAGTGCTTGGCGGCTTGGTGACGTTGCCGCAAGGCTAGGGCATTGCTGTGGATGGCGCGTTGGCCGGGCTCGCGCTCCTCCCATGTTTGGAGGTGCCGTTGCACTGTGCTGAGAGGTGCGTGGCAGTGCTCGGCAATCTCGGCCACGGTCAGACCTGCGGCGTACATGAGGTCCCATTCGGGGTGTCGAGAATTCTCCCAGCCGGCCATGCGTCCACAATAAACGACCCCGGCTCCATTGTCAGGAGCCGGGGTCGGGAGGTATATGGACTTCTATCCCCGTGGGGTGATGACTGCGCCCACTTGTTTCTGGAAATTAGTCGTTATCGGCACATCTTCCGGCAGAGTTGGAGGATATTCAACCCAGAGACCGAAACTGAGAAGCCCAATCACTTTAGGGTGAGAGGCTGCCACTCTCAGATACATACGTTGGTAGTCAGCTACCGCTGCGTCTCGAGCCGGAGTTGAATTGGCGCCCTCGACTTCGTCTATGTAGCTGTGAACATTTGGTGGCATGAGGAACGTCCGGTCCGTGGCTTCGGTCATCTCGTCCAGTCTGAGAGCGGCTCGGTCAAGTTCATACTCGCCGAGTGAGTAGTGATCGAAGCCTAGCCAGTCGACTTGTTGCGGAATGGGGCGCCATTCGCCGAGATCCTTGTAGGTGAGGTTCAGCATGATTGGCCGAGTTTGGATTTGTCCACTGATCATAGACTGCTTAATCACTCTCGCGGATTCTTGAACTTCTGCGACTGTGGCTCCGTTGAAGTGAGGCTCGTCTTTCATATAGTAGGCCAGGATGCGGTCTTGATACGGCGCTATAGCGGCTAGGAACGTGTTCCAGCGCGAGTAGGCGGGGTCGCCGTACCATCCTGTCGGTGTGTTGCTTTGGGATCGTTCTGGATTCCAGAATTCATTGCCCGTGTACACGATGCATGACCCGATGGGGCACGACTTCAGGGTTTCCAGATCGTATTCGACGGCCCCGGAAACGGGATTTTGGGTTGGGGATAGGTTCACCCAATGGGCGTTCATGTACGACTCAACTTCACGAATGTGGTTACCGTGCTTCGTTTCGGCGCCATTTTTGGTCGCATATGTTCCGAAGTACTGCAGGTTGGGGTACGGCTTGGTGTTGCTGAGCGCGAGGTCATCTATCGTGCTGACTTCTTTGTATGGGGCTGTTGCGCTGCCGTTGCTGATGTAGGCACCAAGGTACGGGTACGGCGAGGGTAGCTTTTTGCCCAATGCCTGGCTGCGGCTAACACCATTGACAGTGACCGTCGCCACGGCGTTCACCGTCGAAGCCTGAGTAACGGTGATCTTGACCTTGTAGCCGTCAGCTCCCTTTGTCGCCACTAGGGGCTGGGACCACTTGGACTGGCCACTGAGGAAGAAATCTACCTGTCCACTTCGGCGTACTGTCACACCCAACTGGGTGCTGGGATCTGCGACGTAGCCATTGACCTCTGCGCGGTCAGCAGAATTGGCGAACATCAATGAAACCCAGTCGCCACTGGTGGTCCCGAAATTGCCGACATCCGGATTGACTGTCGCGGACATCGAGTAGCTGTCTGTGGCGTCGGGAACCAGCTGTGTATCAACTCGGACAGCTGAGTGCCTCACCCAAAACGACAACTTGTTGGGGTAGGCATTGTTGTTGACCTGGCTGTACTCCTTAGGCGGATCATCCCTCGTTGTCCAAGTTCCGGAGACACGTGTATAGCCCTGTGTCAGGTCTGCTCCCTGTCGAGCAACCAGGGCATCATTCAGCCCATACAGCGGCGCCATGTCCGATGCGCCATTGAAGTTGTCCTGGAACGGGTAGAGCGCCGCTGTAGTTAAAGCTTGCGCCGGCACAGCCCCGAGGATGGCAGCGGAAGTCAGCGCAATCACCCCGACGGCTGCTGTCAGGACTCGTGGTAAATAAATGGAATTTGACTTCATTATGTCCCCTGCTAATTCATGGTCGCGGGGAAGCCGACGCAGATTCTCGCCCATCGCTACAGCCCCCCAAGCGCTGTCATAATGCAGGCTACAGCAGGCTGCGACCCATAAGCCGATGCTAACAACTCGCGAAGCCTAGGTCTGTCCAAAAGGGCAGGCCCCTCGACCACAGGCAGGGCGCGGGCCTGGCCGTGCGCCTGTCAGTAGCCGTGCCAGTCGCTGCGGGCCACGCGTTTGATTTGGTTGGCGGGGAACCATTCAAGGTGGTGGGTCTTGGTCTCGTCCCACCAGGCTACGAGCCCGTACGAGTGCGTGTATGCGGCGGCACGGCCGTATACGTCACCAACTTTCACCCATGGTTTGGCCCAGATTGAGAAGCGTGTCACGGGGCCGTCGCCGGGGTCCGGGTGTCGGGCCTCGGCTTCGATGATGGCAAGCATGATTTCGGTGGAGTCAGGATCGAACTTATTCACGAGAACAGTATGCGCCCATGTACTGACATAGAACATGGCTCGAAGGATGCCCTATCCTTGATCCATGATCATCGCCGCAACTTTAGAGAATATCGAGACCGGGGCTGTTGAGGTCACCGAGGTGGAATGCCAGAACTACACTGACGGATTCGCGCAATTGCGCCGAACCGTGCAGGAGGGCATGCGCCTGCCGAGCGTGCTGCCGAAGCGGTAGGGGCGGGTGGCGCTCAGTAAACACCCAGACTCGTTTTCTAGGGTTGCAGGTGTTCTAGTTGACTTCGAATTGAGGGAGGACCATTTGGGTCTCGGAGACAAGATCAGCAATACTGCCCAGGAAGTCGCCGGTAAGGCCGAGGAGCTGTTCGGAGTGGCAACGCACAACGAGGACCTCCGGGCTGAGGGTGACCGGGTGCAAGACGATGCGAAGGCCAAGCAAGCTCGCGAGGATGCCAAAGACGCCGCAAAGGACGTTTTCGGCAAGTAGCCACACCTAGTCCCAGCCAGGGTTGGCCCCCACCTTTCAGTGGGGGCTTCTCTGCGTTCAGGTCGAGTTGAGGTTTTGATTGTCGCAAAGATAAGAGGGTGCGCGTCGGCGTATTAGCGCTTCGTCTGGACTCTAGCTGGAGCTGATGGTGTGACGGTCTCTTTTTTGGGCCCGAAGGGTTGATGCGTGTCGGAACTGTGCACACCGCAATCGCTAAGAACTGTCAGATGAAAGTTGCGCCCCACCAGCAGATGGTGGGGCGCAACTTTCCTAGCCGTCGAAGAGCCCTAACGGTCTACTGGGTGTTGAACAGCTTGAAGCTCGTCCAGCCGGGGCCAATCGCCACCGGGTTTTGGAATGCACCGGCTGCGCTGAGTGGGTAGTAGTTCAGAAGCCCGGCGGCAGTTCTGAACAGGAGTCCCTTGCTGCCTGAGCCGTTGAAGCCGGTGTTGGCGATGAGCCCAGTCTTGTGGAATCCGTGACCAACGACTGACTTGGCGCTAAATCCTCCAGTTCCCGTACCGGGGTACAACAGGAGCTGGCCCGTCGAATCCTGCGCGATGATGTCCGCGTTGGCATCACCGTTGAAGTTCATCGAATTCAGGCTCAGGCCGGACCATCCAATGCCGATCTTGATTGATGAGCTCATCGCGGCACCACTGACGTTCGGGTAGTAGTACAAGTCGCCGTTCGCTAGTTTGGCGATCATTCCTGGCCTCGTGTCCGTGGAGCGCCAGCGAGCTGGGACAATCTCGATGTTGGTCCAGCCCTGGCCAATTACGCTGTAGGTGCCGAACCCTCCGTTGGCGCCTCCGGGGTACAAGCGAATGGTCCCGTCGCTCCACTTGATTACCATGTCCAAGATGCCGTTTCCGGTCCAGTCAACTGTCCAGCCGGAGACCATACCAATCCAGCCGCCGCCAATCATGATCTTGGTGCCGAATCCGCCGGCTCCCGTTGCGGGGTAGTTCCAAAGCACGCCTGCGCTGTCGACAGCCAGCAGGTCGGCCTTGGATCGGATGCTCGGGCGTCCTCCTGAAGGGCCGCCTGGCAGTGACTTCGGACGGAGGTAACCCGCCAGGCCGGCCTTGGTTAGGTTTTGTTTGATCGATGGGCCCGTAGACATGCCCGGGTAAGGGTTACCTGCCACCGAAGGGCTTGAGTTCTGAGACAACACATTGACATTTCCACCAGCGTCACCGATCACAATCGCTACGTGTGAGTACGGGTAGTACGGGTGCTGGCCGTACTTCCAAATGGCAACGTCACCCTTCACTGGTGTCGAAGACGCTGAAACCTGTGTGAAGTAGGAAGAAGCTCCGTTGCGGGCGTACCCATCCCACAAGGCGCTTGCGTAGCCGGGGTTGGGTGAGAATTGGGTGCTAATGCCTGAGCATCCGATAACGCTGCGGCAGTACTTCTCCCATAGGTCCCAGCATTGGGCGCCGTAGGAGCCGTCTACGTCGATGTATTTGTTGTTCCACTGGGTGATAAAAGCATCCACAGTTGACAGCGGGCTGCCGGCAAGCGGGGTGGCGATGTTATCGCCAAGTGCTGACTCGAAACCATTGGTCGAACCGTCAAGGGAGGCCTGGAGTGCTTCCTCATTCACCTGAGGGCCCGCAAGCGATTCCGGGTCCTCAGCAACGGCGTAGGCTCCGGAAACTCCAGCGAATGCTAGGCTGCCTGATACTGCCGCCATTGAGAGAATAGTCCTGCGTGAGATCGTATTGCGCAATTCAGCATCCTTCAGTTTTTAAGGTTAGTCCCCCAAATGGTCTAACTGAAACTCATCTTATACACGCGAGTAGGCCAAGACTAAACGTCAGGTGAACGTGTGAAATAGAACGAATTACAGGCATCTAGCCGAGTCAATTGTGGTATTCGTCACTCTGTGAAATTGCCTTCGCGGCACAGGCGGATTCTCCGCAGTCAATGGATGACGCAGCAGGATTGTGTTGGAGCGTTAGGTCTGTTCTGGCTCGACTCAATCTTGGGGTGTGGCAGGTGCAGGCGAGGATTGGTCATAACCAACGCAGCCCGTTAGTGACCTTTGAGCTGGTGCTGGGGCAGGACGGGTCTACGTGGTGCGTGCGGTCGATGGTTGCTGTTGCTGCCTGACTGTTAAACACGAGCAAGCCCCCACCCGTGAAGGTGGGGGCTACTTTGAATAGCGGGCTCGTTGCTCTAGCTTATGAACATGCCTGAAAATCGACCAGCGATCCCCGTTGCCATGCAAAGATCCGTAAAAGAAGAGGCTGGCTACCGATGCGCCATACCCACTTGCGGTCAGACAGCCTCGCTCGAACTTTGCCACATTATTCCGTGGTCCAAAGTACGAGAGCATACTTTCGATAATCTGATCTGCTTATGCAGCATCTGCCACTATCGCTTCGATCAAGGCCAGATCCCCAAGCAATCAATCCTAAATTTCAAGCACAATCTAGGTTTGCTAACACACAGATACTCGCAAGTGGAAAATCAGCTATTGAACGATTTTGCCAAGAACGGAATCAACCGCTCACCTTTGCAGATCCACTCAGGGATGCGATTTATGCTGACAAACCTCTTACTCGATGGGATGTTGACCACGGTGGACATGGGCGCGAACATATACGTCAATGGCGTCCCCTCGAACGTGGCGATCGCACTGACACCGAAAGGTGGCGACCTCGTAAGAAAGATGGCTGCCGCCGACACGGTTGAATAGTGCCGTCAACCATCGATGGCCTCTAGGAGCGACTCCCAAGAGCCGGGTACCCATACGCCGTCAACGGCTTTGGAGTAGGTCACTGATTCCTTGTCGCGGACTTCATAGATACGGATTGCGGCGGCGCTGTGGACAAGGATGCTTGTTATGGAATTGTCCCCGGCCGGGGCGGGCACTTTCCCTTGGTCGGTTCCTTTTGGTTCCGCGCCTAGCCCGACACGTTGCAGGAGCTCGTTGATGTAGGGGACGGCCATGAGTCGGGTGATGGCTGCGGAGGCTGTGATGAACAGGGCCAGCGCCCCGCCTGCCGCATTTGCCGAGTTTCCCGTGATGGCTGCGGCAACGAGGGGGGCTGCTGCTGCCAGGCCGATGATGAGCTGCAGCACCGTCCTTGCCACTGCCCGCCACGGGTACTTCTCCTGCGTGGACACCGCCACTCGCCGCCCCGTCACTTGGCCACCTCTGCAGACGTGATTGTGAGTCGGAGCCCCTCGACCTCGGCCAGGAACGCTGCAGCTGCACGCTTGCCCTGCTCTTCCGGACTGATGCCAGACTCGGTCTTGATAGCCGCCACGGTCTTAGCCACAGCCGCCGCCGTGCTGGTAACCACATCACGAGTCAAGACCACGTTGGCATCGTGCACGCCAAGGACACTGCTCAGGGTAGCCGCGCCCCCCACCTTGCCTTCCTTGGTGATGCGAGGAAATTCCTTGTCAACCACAGCGCCGGGCAGTTTCGTGAGCTTGTCGTGCGTCGTGGTGACGTGCGGGCGATACTCGGCGAGCAGATCGCGAAGAGTCATTTTGCCTCCGCCCACCTGCGTAACTTGGGTGTCGAGCATGGCTGCAACAAGTGCGGTACGGTCTTCGGGTGTGATCACGTCATCCTCCTGGATGGGTTGAATTGTGCCGGAGCTTTGCCCGGTCGTGATGGTGGTGATGCCCCAGCTAGAGGTGTCGTTGAAAATGCTGGCGGGGAGTGTGCATGGTCCGCCCCAGTACCCGTCCCATACGCTGAGGTGTGGGTGGTCCCAGTGTTCCCACCCGGACCCGGCGAAGTGGTAGCCGGTGGATGGTGATGCGATCTGTCCGGCGTAGATGACGTAGCCGACGCGATTGTCTCCGGCTCGTCCGCGTGCTGCTAGGTGGTCTGCCGCCCAGCGGTTTTGTTCCGGTGTCATGAAGATGTCTACGCCGTGGGTGATCCCGTTACTATCCGGGTTGTGGCCGGACACATTGTCGGGGTCTTTCCAGCCAGTGACGAACTCGTAGGGTCGTGCGGGTGCGCCGAAGCGTGCGGTCAGCTCATCCGTGACTGATCTGGTCGCACCGTCAGGGCCGCGATACCCGACGCTTGGGTTGTAGCTCATGGGGCCTCCTAGGGCAAAGAAAAACCACCCGGTCAGGTGGCTAAGGTTTGGGGGTGGTGCATGTATATGTTTGGGATCCGGGCGGGTCTGGCGTGCAGGAGTAGGTCACGCCGTCTTGGGATGTGAACGTGAATGATTCGACGGAGGATCCGGCTGGGCCTTGGGGGCCGGGGACGTTGGAGTCTGCGCCGTCT
This sequence comes from Arthrobacter glacialis, assembly GCF_002909415.1. NCBI lineage: Bacteria > Bacillati > Actinomycetota > Actinomycetes > Micrococcales > Micrococcaceae > Arthrobacter > Arthrobacter glacialis. Next base: position 153,614 of record NZ_PPXB01000009.1, read on the forward strand.
TTACCGGGCGCCCCGGCGGCACCTTCTTTGCCTGCTGGGCCTTCTGGGCCGGGTGGTCCTGCCGCACCATTGAGCCCCGAGGTTCCTGACGTGCCGGTGAGTCCGTCAACGCCGTTGGTTCCTGCGGCGCCTGTCTTGCCGAGGGCACCCGTCGCACCGTCGTTGCCGTCATGACCGTCAGCACCGGGCAACCCTCTCGGACCAGCCGGACCTTGAGGGCCCTCCACCGTCACCGGCTGCTGGGCGATACTCTCCGCCCTGGCACACAAGTCAACACCCGCCACCGACTTGAGGACCTCCCCCGCCTGGCATGCGCCGGCGACTTCCTCAGCGAGGTTCTTCTTCTGCTGCGCCGAGGTTTGGGCCGATGACTGCGCCTCTGTCCGGTCTTTGTCAGCTTGAATGTTCTGGAAAATGAGAACAATCATCAGGACGATGGCCAGCGCGATCACTGCCCAACCGATAATGCTTTTCTTGCGCTCAAGCCTGCTCATTATTCACGCCCCCGTTTCGGTTAGGGAACCTGCAGTCAAGGAGAGCTTCTTTGAGCGCGTCACGTTCGACGGTGAGCTTATGGATGTCTTCCCGCAGATCCGTGATGACGTCGCGCTTCTCTGTGCGGAGGTCTTTGGATGCTTTGAGGTACCAGCCGGCCCCGGCAATGAGGATGGCAAGGACAAGACCGGCGACCCCGAGTTGGGCGAAGAGTCCGGTAAGGGTTGACGCTGCTGCTTGCTCCACATTTAGCCCTCCCGGGACGGTCCTTGGGTGCGGCGCCGGTTCATTCGGTGTCCGTCACTGCGGCGCTGTCGGTGAGTGTGTCGAGTATTTCGCGGACCTTAGCGAGGGTGGCGGGGTCGGTTACTGTGCCGTTCGCGGAGGACGAGCCGCCTGTGGTGTTGCTGATGCTGATTTGAACCTGTGCCATGGGGGTCTCCTAGAGTGCGATGTAGGGGCTGATCGTGACCTGAAAGTACGTGTCGGTCGCGTTGGTTGAAAGTGTGGTGGTGTTGTTGTAGAGCGGTGTCCACTCGTAGGTCACTGTCGATGCCGCCCCGGTAGGTACAAGGACGGAGACGATATTGAGGTTGGTAAGCAACCGCCCAGCCACATCTGCGCGGGGTGTATAGCTTGTGTTGAAGCCATTACCGTTGACCTTGCCGACGGCTTGGCAGATTCCACCAGCTGCTCCGGCAATTGCGATTACCTGACCAACAAAGTCGATCTTGTAGCCCACCCCAGCACCGTAGGGGTTCGCGGGGATGTTAATTCCTAGGCCGATGTTGTTGATGGAGTTCCCGGCGTAGGGTCCGGATCCGAGCGTGATGGGCTGGTTCTTGAACCGGGCCGGGGCGGCGGAAGCGTCGAGCCTGGTCTTGTCTGCTGCGGACATGAACCCGGCCGCGCTGGTGGTGGCGTCTGGGTGGGTGTGGGTTGTGGCTGCTTTCCCGTTGAGGGCGGTCTGCAGTCCGGTCACGTCAGTGATGCTGTGGGTGTGGACCGTCGCGGCTTTCCCTGACAACGCCGTGGCGGTTGCCGTACTGACGGGCTTGGCGGCGTCACTGGTGTTATCAACGGATCCAAGCCCGACATCGCCCTTGACCAGTGTCACAGCGCCAGTCTTGCCAGCCACGGACGTTACAGGCGCGGTAATAGGCAGGCCGTTGACGGTGAAGCTACCTTGCACATTGACGCCGTTGCGCCCGTACAGTTCCAGGACGGCGTCTTCGAGCGTGCCACTGATGGACAGGGCCAGCCCGTCGGGGATCTCGGTCGTGCCTCCCGTCTGGTTGCCCAGCCAGATTGACATGTCATGAGGACGCATGTAGATGTACGAGAAACCTTTGTGCCCGGCAAGGCCGCTGCCACCGCCGGGGTTTATCGCGTCATCCCATGCGTTGGTCCCAAGGTAAGCCGAACCGGGCCGCACAATTGCGGATGATTCAGAGACTATGTTCGGACCAGCTTGTGGGCCATATTGCAGCGGATCGAAGGCGGAAGATATCTCCACTCCTAGGCCGTCCGAAGATGCAACTCGCGGGTCCCGGTCACCACGCGATTCCGTGAGTCCAAAGTAAAGGCCAGCCTTCAAGATCACGGCTCCCACCCATGAATTGAAGCTGGGGCGATTTGCCATCGATGCCCGCACGGTGACTGGCTCTTGAGTCAGTAGCTCTTGGCCTTGCCCGATGACGTTGATCTGCCCGTCGTCCACGATGTCCATGGACCCGCCACCCTCGACACGGAAACTGCCACCGTCGCGGACCCGAGTTTTACCACCGTTGAAGATGTCAAGGTCACCGCCGTCAAGGTCGAGCCGCCCACCGCTACCAATGGTGGTTGAGCTGGTGTTGCGTGCTGATGATCGCTGCTCTGCGAGGCGTGCGAATTCTTCCCTCTCACGCTTAGCTTGGCGCGGATCGAAGGCGCGGGGGATACCAGAGAAGTCATTCACCAGGCTCTCCAATCTTTGCCAGCACAGGCTTATAAATACCCGTCTCCGGGGTGAGTGACCAGCCAACGACAGGCCACGCTTCATCAAGCTTGAGTTGTGGGGTGTCGATGATGGCGCGTGCCGTGTCACCCAGGGTCAAGTCGCCCAAGCGGGTGAAGTCTTCGGCGCCGGTCGGGTTCCTGGCGGTGAGTGTCAGCACTTCTTGTCCACCGAACAGGTAGCCAGCCACGGCCCGGGCATGCGAGTCAATGGTCGACTGGACGGTGACGCCAGAGAACGTCCGGCGCTCCTCCGTGCGTGGCCAGCCCGCAGCCTCACGCGCCGTGTCGATGATCGGGGCGGACATGAGCTTGGTTTCTCCTTCACCATCACCAACAGCCCGTACGTGGGTTGCCGCGTCACCTTCTCCCCATGGTTCTTGAAAGTCGAAGTCGGTGAGGTTCTGCCCGGTCTCGAAAGTATGGGCAGGGTTCTGTGTGCGGTTGCCCAGGTGCGGGTAGCCTGTGCGGGCGATCTTCCGAACGAACGTGTGCGCGTCATCGCCCCACACCACATCAATGGTCCAGTCGAAGCCGTTGGATACAGCAGAGAGTTCATTGATGCGGTCGTACACACGGGCGTTCTCGTCGTCGTTGTACGGACGGTCACGAATCACGCCAGTGTCCGGGCAGTCGTAGTCCAGACCAATGCCGCCCTCGGTGGTGGTTTCCAGTATGGACTGGAAGATCCGCGCCTGATCCATGCCCACATAATTGCGGGTCGGCATGTAGCGGCGAATCAGTGACGCCTCAGCAGTGCGACACGGGAAGGGCACTGAGTGGCCGGTGCTGCGGCCGCGAGACTTCGGAACACCATGCCACACAATCCGGTCAGCATCATCAACCACCAGGATCAGTGAACGCCCCGGCAAGATCGACTGCTCCCACGTATCCGAAACCAACTTGCCGCGCCCATCAAAAAGGGGAAGAGACAAAGTCCCTTCCCCGCACATTTTCAGATACCTTGTCAGGTCTGACGTGATGACCATCGGTAGCTCGTCCAGCGCCTTGCCAGTAATGTACTCGCAAATTATGAAGCGATACACGGGCGCCTCCTAACCGATGCGTGTGATTTTGACCTTGCCAGCGGCCGACGTGGTGCCGCCTGAAACCTGCTTGATGCGCAGCCACAGCGTGGTGTTGGCCGCTGTGGTGCGGATGGGTGCGCAGACACTGCCCCAGAACTCCACCGCAGCGCCCGAAGCGTGGACCACATCATCGTTTGCATTTTTGATCTGGAACCACGAGTTGCCACCCACCCCGGCCCCGAAGGCGCCGCCGAACCAAATTAGGTACAGGCCCGCCTTGGGCAGTGTGATTTTATCCGCTGCGGGAGACGACGCCACGGTCAGGTCAGTGGACACTGCCCCGGTGTCCAAGGTCAGGGTGCCGGGGCCCCACTTGGCGTTATTGGGGAAGCCTGAACCCACGTTGTAGTCGAACTCTATGTGGGCGGCTGTGGGGGCTTCCTCCCAAGTGGTGCCGTTGCAGTAGTCCAGCCCGTTGCGGTCTAGGCGGTAGGCCATGCGCCCCTTGCGCTTGGTCAGGGCTTCACGCTCGGCCACGTTACGCACAGGCACCGGGGCGCCTATGGCTGCGGTGTACGGGGCGGTCATGGTGAAGGTGGGGCTGCCCGCACCGGACTTGGGCACATCCACATATCCGATGGTCAGCACCGGGCCGCTGGGTTCTGCGGGGTAGCCACCACCTGTAGCTGCCGACGCGTTGGGCGTTCCTGCGATAACACTGGCCTGCCCCTTGCGCCCAGCGATACCACCGTTGTCCGGGTCAAGGATGCGGATAACCACCCGGTCGCGGCGGGGGTTGGTAACATCCGCGGCAACTAGGGTGTCTACGTTGGTCACGACGCTCAGCCCGGTAACGTAGGGGCCCTTCGCGGTCTCAACCACACAGCCACCAGGGCCCAAGCGCACCGTGGTGCCGGAAAGAGAGATGTCCAAATCACCCACGGCCAACAGGCCCCCGCGTGCGGAACCTGTAGTTGCGCTGCGCTCCAAAGCGAACCCCTGATTACGGCGCAACTCTTCTGAGTCATAAGAGGGGCCAACACCACCAGGGGCATTGATCCAGGTGGGGTCCAAAGTATCTACAGGCACGTGGCCCTCCTTAGTAGCTTGCGTCGGTCCAGAAGACCGTCATAGAAGTAAGCGGGTCATACACTGCAGCGTCCAGGGACAGGACCATGCCTGAACGGGGAACGATCCACGGGCCACGCAGTAGATTGCGGCGGTTCACGGTTGAGTTGATCTTGATCGTTCGGGCATCCAAGTCCACGTCCAACCACTGGCCGGCGTCGAGACTAATGTCCAGCAGCATTGATCCGCCGTCCTGATCACGGATGATCGGCTGCACTGCTGGCCCATTGATCCTGACCAGCACGGGCGGCGGCGCGTCACCAGTAGCAGTGACCGTCACCGACCCGTTCACCACCGTTGCGCCGATACTGAACGGGACTGTGAACGGCGCCTGCAGACCACCCGTAGTTGATGGCAAGAACGCTGTGGCCGAGAACTGATATGCGGCGCTGCCATCGCCGCCCAGCTTGCGAGCCTTAGGGGCCACTAGCTGCACGGAAAAGGTGAACTCATAATCCGACACCAGACGTACGTCCGGGTCTCCCTCTTGCCTAATCAGACGGTGGCAAACATCGCCAAAGTCAGAGAGCACCAAAGGGGCAAGGTCACGCACGGGGATGGTTGCATTGAATGCAGCCATCGCCGCCTTGATTAATGATCGACTCTCCCGAAGCGGGCGCCCAGAAACGAGCGCCCGCCCCTCAAGGATCATCGGATGCGACTGCAGGTAGGCAGGTGTCATATGCCCGCCGTCGGAGAACTGATTTTGAGTCACCGAGCCATTAGAAGCAGGTGGGCTATCCCACCGTTTCACGTCCCGGGTAAGCCACCGCACACCGTCAGGGTCAATCCCTGAAAGGTCGAAACCTCCCAGGGACCAGCCAATGCCACGATCTATCCTCATCCCACTCCTTCCAACTGCTTGGCCAGCGCAAGTGCGCGGGCACTGTCCGAAGACATATCGGGGATGATGATCTGCCGGGCACTCTTCACAGCCTCGGTGAGTCGATCTAGGGCAGCAGAGTTCAAGCCGCCACCGTGCGCACCCCGAGCAGCCAAGGCTTGTAGTGCCCGGTCCTGCTCGTTGGTGTAGATCGCTTCCGGCTTGCCCGTGGCGTTCATGACCTGAGACAGGCCCGGACGTAGAACGCCTCCCTGATCGTAGAGAATCGGGTTCAGGTGAGCGCCCTGAGAAGCGCCAGTTACGGCGCCGAAGCCGAGCTTTTCCTTCGCCCAATCAATGACCGTGCTGAACATTTTCTTGCCCATCCCAGTCACCGCGTCGATCATGAAACCGCCCATTGGGAAAGCCCCCTTGATCTTGCCGACAATGCCCTCAGCTAGGTCACCCAGTGCGGAGAACGGATTGAACCCGCCACCAGCAGGAATGCCAGCCCCACCCAAGTAGCCCTGCGGGTCGATGTCGTTGGGCCAACCACCAGTGAAAGCGCCAAAGTGAAGGTGCGGGCCACTGGAAATACCGGTGTTGCCTGAGAGCGCTATCTGCTGCCCAGCACGCACCATGTCCCCAACCTTCACCGCCATAGACGACAGGTGAGCGAACCAAGTCTGGATACCGGAGGCACCGTCAACATGGATTTCGTTGCCGCCCCACACGCCCGGTGCCGAAGCTCCGGGACCCGAATGAGACACACGCCCGTTCTCCGATGCGAACACCGGAGTTCCAACACTTGCCGCAAGGTCGATGCCCTTGTGCACACGGTTGTAGCCCTGCGTCAGCGACATGCGCTTGAGCGGGTTTACGATGCCACCCTTGGCGAAGCCCTCGCCCACAAGGGATCGGGCCTCACGCATGGAGCGGCCGGCCAATGCCGCCTTGTTCATGGCGTAAAGGCGCGCACGCTCGAACGGGTCACGCATGACCTCAGACATGAGCACGCCTTCACCCTTGCGCATCGGCACCAACTGATCGTCTCCATTGCGCCAAGACGACTGACCCGGCAGTACGCCGCCACGAGCAAAGCCTGGCGGCTTGGCAACTTCGTCCAGAGTCTTTATGCCCAGCATGCCTGCGAGTTTGTTGAAGGTGCCAATGAGGCCTTGGTTGATGACGGTGTCAATGACGAACCTGACGGGAGCCTTGGCTATATCCAGGATTCCATCCCAGATCTTCTTGATCCCGTCCACACCCTTCTGGAAGGCGTTCGGAACGTCATTCTTGATCGCGTTCGACAAGAAGTCAAAGACCGGCTTGATCCCGTTGTTCCACACGTTGCTGATCGTGTCCCGGATGCCGTTGAACACCGGGCTGATGATCGAGTCACGCAGCCAGGTGAAGGCGGTGCCCAGAGTGTTTCGGATGAAACCAATCACCGTGTTGAAGATGAGCTGAGTGCCAGTCCACCACAGGGAGATAGCGGTTGTGATCCCGTTGAACACAGGCATTATGACCGCATCACGCAGCCACGTAAACGCGGCTGAGAGAACGGTTCGGATGAATGTGTTCGCGGCCAGGAATGTGCCTGACACTGTCGCCCACCACCATCCGATGTAGCCGACAATGAAGTTGAACACTGGCATGATGACGGAGTCGCGGAGCCACGTAAACGCGGCGCCAAGGACTGTCTGCATGAACGTCACAGCAATGTTGAAGATGCCGGAAACCGTAGCCCACCACGATGTCAGCGTGCCGACAATGCCGTTGAAAACAGGCTCCACAACGCCATGCCAAAAGTTCATGAACGCCGGGGCAATGATCTCAGTGAAGATCGCCACCACCAACTGGAAGATGCCACGAAGCCCAAGATACAAACCGTTCGCAATGACGAGTATGGAATCAAAAACTGGCTTGATAATGGACGTGTAGATCCATGTGAAAGTTTGAGCTACGGCAGCAAAAACAGATTGAACCACCGCGGAGATCTGCGAGAAGTTCTTCACAACCCACTGGATGATGAAACCCAGCGGGCCCAGAATGATCGTGAGTAGCAGGCCCCAGTTTTGCTGGATCCAACCGATCACGTTTCCGATAGCATCCTGAATCCACTTCACAGCAACCTGGACAGCACTTGAGGCGCCATTCCAAACATCCGTGAACCACTGGCCAACAACTTTCAGCACGGGAATGAGCGTGTTATTCCACCAGTCCACAACCGCCGAAATCGCTGTCTTGATCGCAGCAAAAGCAACCTGAACAATTTTCTGTCCAAGCTCCGTCTGAGTGAAGAACCAGATCAGCCCAGCAACCAGCGCCGCAATGCCGATAATGATTAGCGCAATCGGATTAGCTGACATCGCAGCATTGAAAAGCCACTGAGCGCCCGTCGCAATACCGGTAGCTATCGACCCCGCAACCATCGCGACCCGGTAACCGACCATTGCGGCACGGTTAGTGACAATCGCCGCGGTGCCCCTGCCAAATGCGGCAGCAAGCAATCCCTGAACCACCGAAGCCGCAACGGTCACAATAGACCAGCCGGCCATCGCGATTTTCTGGATGTTGCCCGCCGCCGTCAAGGCAGCAGCAGCGCCAGCAGTTGCCGCGAATGATGCGATCAGCAAGCCCAGAATGAGCGGGCTCCCAGCAATCGCCACCAGCAAAGGCTCGAAAATGTCCAGCAAGAACCCAAGCGTGTGCCCAAATCCGGTGAAGACCTGCACCAAAGACGGGCCAAGGGACTCAACAATCGGGGCCATCGAAGTCAGGAAGGATCCAAAGCCGCCAGTCAGCCCAGGCAGCAGTGGAACAATCTGGTTCACGCCGCGCTGCACACCCTCAAGGAACGTCACTAGCCCAGCACCAAATTCAGGATTCGACAGGGCCGTGAAAATGCCGCCGATGAAAGTACCGGCGATCTCCCCGCCAAGACGCAAGAAATCAGCCAGCGCCGGTGCGCCAACAACGAACGCCTGACCAATTGCACCGAGCGCAGATAGCAAGCCTTGCGAACCAGCCTCAGCACCAGCAAAGATCGTCGTCATCGTCTTCTTGAACGTTTCGCCCTGCATGGCCGCATCGATCCCGCGCAAGCCCTCAGCCAGCCCACCCAAAGTGGACACAGCACCGCCAGCCTCAGCAGCCGCAGTCAGAGAACCGAAGATGCCCACTGTGCTGCCAACAATGGACCCCAGATCCTTGAAGCCCTGAATCCCAGCGTCAATCCATCCAACAAGGCGACCATCAGCCGCGCTGCCCTGAATGAAGGTGTTGAAGCCGGTAGACATGTTGACGATGGCCTGGGAGAGCCGGGGCATGTAATCCATACCCACGACACCCAGTGTCACGAAAGATTGCACCATCGGATCAATGGCCCTATTCAAGACCTCAACCGACGTTGCAACACCTGTCATCAGACCAGTCAGGACGCCTCCACCGAGGGCGCTGTTCAGTGAATTCATGAACCCCTGAGCGCCGCCACCAAGTGCCGTAGCGATGGCGGCCGTACCAACAGCAAGCTGCGGCATGATCGTCTTCGCAAGATTCAGCAGTGGTGAAGCGAACCCCGTGAAGAAGCTCTCTTGAGCAATCCGGCGAATGTTCCCCAGTTGCCCATACACATCCAGAAGTGCGCCAACTGCCGTCCGAGCGGCCGGAGTCAGGGACTCCATAGCCAGCGCGGCAGCTGCGCCAGACGCCGCGGCACTGTCGGCCTGCTGAATCTGTAGGCGCTCCATGTTTCGGTACGCGTCAGACACGGAACGAGCCGCATCAACCTGGGCCGAAGCGGCGTCCCTAGTCGCGTCAGCGATGGCCTCCTGCGCGTCAATGATGCTCTGCGCGCCCTCGGCTTCAACCTTGGCAACTTCCTTGATGGCGTCTTTGCGGTCGCGCACAGCCTCAGTCGCAGCCTCACGAGCGTCCATGAGGGACTGCTCAGCGGACTGCACCCGTTTACTGCCTTCAACGCCCTCTGTGGCCGCCTGCTTCTGCTCCTCCGTGAGCGAAGCGGTTTCCTCCTTGGCCGACTGCAAGCCAAAGGCTGCCTGATCCAGATCAAGCTTCAGTTTGCGCATGGACTTGGAAGCGGGATCGCCACCAGCCGAAACGCCCTGATTGTAGGCAGCCAGGGCATCCTCGTACCGGAGAGCCGCTCCGCGCTCAGAGAGGCCAGCTTGCTCTAGTGAGCGGTTCAGGTCATTGATCCGGTCAACAGCGTCAGTGCGGGCCTGATTCAAGTCCAACTGCGACTGCAACACGTTCCTGTTGGCGCGCTCAACATTCTGCTCAGCGTCCGCAACGCGGCGCAGGGCAGATTCCTGCTGCTCCGCGTTCTGGGCAACAACGGTGAGCAGGTTCCTCTTGGCGTCGGCAACCTTCTTCGCAGAATCAACCTGCACCTCGCCGGCACGCTGCTCAGCGTCACTGATCTGACGGGCAGCGTCCTCCATGGCCATCGCGTCGAGCCTGGCGTTGCTGGTTGCGACCTTCGAAACGTCAGTGGCTGCAGACAGGGCAGCGCCCATGCCATGAAAAGCTGCACCCATGACAGCAGCGGCGCCTCCCATGGACAGCAGACCAGCGGGAACTAGGGCGGCAACGCCAGCCAGAGAGCCCAATGAGGCCCCCAAGGTCAGGGCATTTCCAGCCGCGCCCACGAGAGCCGCACCCGCAGCACCAGCGGCCGGAGTGATGACAGACAGCCCACCCACGACGCCAACGAAAGCCTTCGTGAAAGCGCGCCCGCCACGAGTACCGGACTTGGACACATCGTCAGCCATCTGGTGAAGGTCGAGATTGACGCGCCCAGAATCGCGGCGAATATTCTCAACCATCCCGGCCAGCGGACTGCCCTGAAAGGCCGTCCGCAGCCGGGCGCCAAGGCGGCCAAAGCCACGCTCGGTATTGTCAGACTCAGCCGTAGCTCGCCGCATGTGTGTTTCGAGCTCAGTCGTCGCCCGCGAAGATTCGCGCTGAGCATTGCTGAGGCTGGCTGTTGATTCTGCAAGATTCTGGGTGGCAGTCTGATGGGCCCGAGTCGCTGCAGTGGCCCGCGTACGAGTGATCGAGACGCGCTCTTCGGCCGCAGCAATCTGTGACGCCTTTGCGCCAGCACTGTCCCGGATCTCCTGCAGCTTTAGCTCAGCAACACGCAGCTCACCAAGCGCCTTTGACTCAGCGTCACGCGCCTTAGACCTGCGCTCCCGCGATGATGCAAGATCTTCCTCAGCCTTACTGACAACGCGACCAAGCTGATTGACTTCGGCCTCAAGGCTTGCGGACTCTTCCGCGAAGCCGGCAGCCATGCCACGGCCCAAGCTCTGCCCAGCATCTCTACCAGCGCGGGGCATCATGCGGCCCACCTCACGGGAGATCCGCTGTTGCGTACCGGCAAATGACGGTTCCACAAGGAGTTGAGCGATACCGATAATTGGCACGGGGCCTCCTATTTTGGGGCACAAGAAAGCCGCCCGGTTAGGAGCGGCTTTCGGTGTGTGAAGTTATCAATCCGGCTCGTTCAGAAACCGAACCTGGCTTGCATGTCGTGGAACAGTTCAAGGTCTTCGCGTTCCCGCAGGCGCGTAATGGCCGTGCGAGGCGTCGGGAACGGGGCAACCTTCGCAGGCTTACCCCCAGCTACAGCTACCTGGGTCTGCTGCGACGAAGCGATGCCGTCGGCTATCCGCGCCAAGATCACATTGGTCAATGTGTTATCCGAGACCCGCGGCGACCACGGCTCAACAGGGTCCGGCTGGGATGCCAAAAGCTCTGCCATCTCGGGATCGTTCACGATAGCCTCGTTGAGCCTGCAAGCGTCTGGCAGCATGTCGATTAGCTCGATTAACGCCACCCAGCGGCCCGCCGAATACCAAACGTCCAGGTCCGCGCCGTACTCACTCATGAGATCGGCGCGGACCTGGGGGCGGTACCGCCTTAGAAGCTCTCGGAGGCGCCTTCGTTTCCCAGATCACCATAAGAATCCTGGTAGTACTTCGAGGCGTTCTTGAGCGTGCGCAGAAGGTCAGCGCGAGACAATCCCTCAGCGCGGAGTGCCGCGGCGTCCGCGGGGGAAAGCCACTGCTCCAGCGCCTTCCAAGTGTTCGTGCTACGTGCGTCAATCTTCGCAAGCAGCTCCTCGGACTCCGCTGACTCCATTGCCATCAAGTCAGGGAAAGTGATGATCTTCGAGCCACTGAGTCCAACCTTGAGAACATCAACTTTGGTCGCGTCCTTGCGGATTGAAGCAATGGTGAACTGGACTACGGGCTTATCGGCTACAGCCATGGTGTTACCTCCGGGTAGTGAGTGTTTGGTTTAGGGGGGTGTTACTGCTGCCCTGCAACGGCGTGCAGGGCAGCAGTTGGAACTACTTGCTGGGCTTGGCCTCGACGGCCTTCACATGCTCGACGGACTTCGACTCGACCGTGTCACGCTTGGGTGCGGTCGCTTCGGTGTAGCCCTGGGCGCGCAGGGAAACGATCTCCCGCGCAAGTTCAGTGGTCACGGAATGACCATTTTTGGAAAGTGTTGCCACGATGGGCCTCCTTGCAGGTTCCGGGTGGTGGGGATGTGAAGCGGGCCGCGCCACCACCACCCGGAAAATGGCGCGGCCCGCAGCTTGTGACTAGACGCCAGCAGTGAAGCCGAGCACGTCCTTGTACTTGAGTGCGCCAGTGCCCGCGAGGAAGTGACGGACAGGCGTTCCGGTCTCGTCATCCGTGAAAACATCAAAGGTGAACTCAGTGGAGACCGCATCGGCACCCCACGTCTCATCGCCGGTACCGGCAAGCTTCACCGCACCGAAGCCCTTGCCCATGACCCATTCCTCATCGGCAGGCCCATCCAGGCCAACAACGATCAGGCGGTACTCACGGTTGATCGGCATGTCAGGCTCGTCATAGACAACCTCACCGGTCGTCGGGCTCTGGGTGGCAGTGATGACCAAGCCGTGCTTGAGCTCACTGATCTCCTTGCGGCCCGATTCCAGGACCGTGACAGTGACAGTGCGCGGAACCTTCGTAATGTCGGAGCGGACAGGAGAGGCGTAGCCGAGGCCATCAACCTCTTCCTTCTCCATCTCGCGGCCGAAGCCCCAGCCATCGGGTGTGACGATGCCCAGCGAGACTGCGCCGGGGAGTGCGCCGAAGTCAATCAGCGTGCCAGTCGCGTACAGGGTTGTCGGCAGCGGAGTTGTGTTCGGCAGCAAGAACGCAAAGCTCTTCTGGACCTTCCGAATGAGCTTGCGATTGTCCGCGCCCTGGCGAATTGTGTCGAATGTAGGCATGGTGAATAGACCTTCCTTCAAAGGTTGAAAGTGTTTTGTTTCCCCGAGTGGGGTTTAGAGAGGCCGCGTGGTGACTAAGAAAGTCGCCGTGGCCTGCCGAACATGTTCAGACGGGTAAGGAACATCTACGGGCAATTCATCGGGCTCAATGGCATCCAAATACCCAGAAGGCGTATCGATGCTACGGCCCGTCAAATACGTACTGATCGACTCAAGGACATTGAGTGCAGTCTCAAGCGGCGCGTAAACATCGATGGCCACCCGGTCCACGCGGTCCACGTAGCCTTGAGTGCCAGGAGCCGCGGACCGGACATGAGCGAGCGGAAAAGGTTCCTCGAGTAACCCATGGGCATCCACCGGAAGAGTCGTCACTGGACGCACTGTCACCGTTGAATCAGTGAACGGATCAAAGTGAACCGACCCGCTCAGTAGATCCCAGACCGCCGAACGCGCATCCGGGAAAACTAGACCATCGCTCATCGACGCCTCCGTATGGTCATAGCCGCCATTGAGCGCAGCAGGATCGCGTCCTGCCAGTCCTTGCCGTGCGGCTGAGACTCGCTCACAACTGCACCAGCCCTGCGCTCGTTATTCCAGCCAGCAATCACCGACGCCGGCGCGCCAATATACTTCCCATGCCCGACCGCCTGCGCATTACCCGCAAGCTTCCTAGCGAGACTCACCGACGCATCAGACATCCCCGTAGAATTCATGACCTTCCGCAACCCAGACGGCACCGGCTTGTAGCCATCACGCGCCATCACACACCAGCCTTCACGGGAGTCTCGACCCCAAGCGGGAATTCCTTCGAGCGCCCATCAATCGACCATTCGCCAGCATTCAAAGCACCCGCGGGCACAATGATTCGATCCGCAGGCTGGAATGTGAAGCTCGGGTCAGGATCGCGATACAAGGACATGTCCGAAGATGTAAGACTCGACCCCGGCACAGGCTCACCTGTAGACCGAGGCCCAAGCAAACAGTCAGCCAGCGGAATCGACACTGCAGGCAGTGGGTTACCTTTTTGGTCACGCCCACCGCTCCGCAACACCGTGACACTGGTACGCCACGACGCAGGGAAATGGGAAACGATGCCTTTTCCGAATAGCACGACTACACCCCCGGAATGATCGTGAACGCTTTGCGATTTCGGGACCCGCCACCACTCAGCAGTTGCCTGTGAAGCTTGGTCAGAAAAAGCTTCCCGTCACGATCCTTGAATGTCGCGCTCTGAGTGAATCCGCCAGCACCGAAGGACAGCTGCGTGACATCGGCAGGAACGTCCGTCTCGTCAATGTCCATCGCAGTCTTGACCATGTCGCAAACCACATAAGCGGCAGTGGCGGGATCAAGCGCGCCGGAAGCAATGCGAGCATCAACCGGATACAGCCCGCGAACGATGATGGAGGCCTCGATGAGCTTTTGCTCAGCGTCCGCCTCCTGCTCGGCGGGCAGGGACGGCCAGTGCTTTTTCAGCTCTGCCAATGTCGCCAGAGCATCCACGGTTACGCCTTCTTCGGAGCGCGACCGCGGCGTGCAGCGGGCTTGGTGAAGTCCAGAGAAACATCAGCGGCGGGAGCTTCTGGTGTCGCGTCCTCTTCGGCGTCTTCTGGGTCGGATTCGCTTGGTGTCGATTCCTCATCCTCATCCGCGTCGGTACCTTCCGGATCTTCGCTCACTTCGGGCAGGAGCAAAATGCAGTGGTCGCCAACCATCGGCTCCACCCATTCGGGAACTTCATCGCCAGGGCTCCACTGATGCAACTGGCCAGCCTCATTGTGCACGGCAAAATGAATGCCAAAAATCTTAGACATGCACCCTCCTAAGGGTGAACCGGGCAGGGCGGTGAGCTTGTGGCTCACCGCCCCATTCCAGTGCTAGGCCAGCACCTTCGCGGCGAGGGTCAGGTTGGTGTTCGGAACCACCGGCAGAGCGATTGCAGACGCCTTGGTCCACAGGCCAACCGGATCCTTGTCGGAGTACGAGCCGACGACAATGCCGGGCGCGTCGGTGGCATCGATGCCGTAGTCAGCATCCAGAGCCTCAGCGGTTACGCCCCAAAGGGTTTCTCCCAGCTTCGAGCCAGCGGGCGGCAAGAAGAGGATCTTCTTCGGGTCGATGACGGACTGAGCCACGCCACCAGCGCCTTCCACCTGAGCCTCGTAGACCTCAATGGCAGGCAGGCCGAATGAGCGGAACAGCGCGTTGATCGCATCCACAGTCACGATCTGCTGAGTCGAGCCAGCCGGGAGCGTGTACTCACGGATCTTGGCGTTACGCATCAGAGCCGACAAGACATCCTGAGACGCCAGCGTTGCGCCGGGGCGGACACCGTTGGTGGCAACGTAAACGGCCTGCCATGCGAGGAAGTCAGCCACGGGATCACCGCCAGCACCCCAGAAGACGCCCGCGGTGACGGTGTGGCTGGCCTTGCGGCCGTAGTCAACCTCAAGGGCCAGGCCATTCTCGGCCAGGGTTACCTTGCCGTCCATCAGCGCCTCGCCACGCGCAATCTCAAGACGCGTCTGAATGGCCTTGGCCAGATTCACGGCGTCATTGAAGAGGGCGTCCTTGATTCCGGAATCGAGCTTGCGCAGCTTGAGACGGTCATACTCACCCAGACGCAACTTCTCCGAAATCGGGGGCAGTGAGCCGGCGATACGTTCGATCCCGTGGCGCTTGCCAATCGGGGATTCGGTGTCGAACGAGCGGAAGGAAGCGGCGCGAGAAAGCCCGCCACCACCAGTGGACACGCGGAAATCAATGTCATCGACAGTGATATTCGGCAGGAAAGCGGAAAGCCCGAAGACATTCTGCGGCAGATCAGCAAGAGCTTCGCGGACGTATCCGGTCAGATCAGCGGGAGTGATGTATTCACTCGAAAGCACAAGTGCCATGTGAAGCCTCCTTAGGCGAAGATGATTCGGCCAGCGGCAGAAGTCTTGCCGCCAGCGTCTACGGGAACGGGGAGCTTGGCTTCAATGACTCGGCCATGCTCATGGAGTGCGCCGCCAACAGGCGTCGCGGTGTTGGCAGGGGCCTTCACCTGAGTGAAGAGGAACCCGGCGAGCTCCTTAGTGGTTACCCACAGGCCGTACTTGCCGCCGGCCAGCTTCTGCAGGGGCAGGCCTGACTTGAGCCAGCCCTGCGGGTAGTGGGTGCCAGCGGTGAACGTTGAGACGTCCAAAGTGATGGTCTGCGTGGACTGAGTGCCGTGCGCAGATCCAAGCCAAGACTGATCATCCTGGCCAAAGGTCTCGCGCTTGATTGTGAGATCCATGTGCCCTCCTAAAGGGTCTAAAGAGTTGGTTACTTCTTGCGGTTTCGGTATGCTTCGCGGCCAGCATCGACGGAGCCAGCTGTAGCTTCAAAGCCACCAGTTCCCGACTTGTGAACGACGCCGGACTTACCCTGGGCTCGGGTGTACAGCTCACTGAGCTTCTTTGCCGATGCAAGGTAGCTGGCCTCATCCGTACCCGTGACAAGGTCTTGGTATTCCTTGGGTACTGGGTGTTCTGCCAGCGCGGAGAGGCGTGCGTTGGTGGCTTTGAGCTTCGCGTTCTCGGCCGCCTGATCGTCACGTTCCTTCTGTGCCCGCTGAACTTCGGAAAGTTCCGCATCAGCAGCCTTCTGCTTCTCGGCGCGGAACTCAGCAAGCTCTTTCTCGGCGGCTTCCCGAGCTTCGCGCTCGGCCTTCAAAGCCTTGATGCCACCTTCGCCAAGCTTCTCGTTCGCAGCAGCTTCGGCTGCAGCGTCCGCAGCCGCTTGGGCCTCAGCAGCAGCCGTAGCGGCGGCTTCCTCGTCGGTTTCCATGACAGCGTCACCGAACATTGCCCGGTGCACTGCAAACAGCTTCTCGATACCGCCAGGGGCAGTCAGGTCAATGCCGTGAATGGTGCGCTTGCTCATGGGTAAATCTCCTTGTGTGAATGCCGCATCGCACGGCGAAAAACCCTGCCCGCATCGCACGGAAGGGAAGAGTTTGGGGGTTATCGAACGTTGAGCTCTTGTCGCATTGAGGCGACGATCATGCTCGTGCGGCTCTCCGGAGTTGTTGCTCCAGCTTCATCGTGGACCCACGTGTACTTGCTCTTGATTGATCCATCGGCGAGCTTGTAGTCCGTTGAGGTAAGCGTTAGGCCGTCGTTGATCTTGTCAGCGGCGTCCCTGTATTGGTCGTAATACCGGTCAGCATCGGCCTGTAGTTGGACTTCGTTTTCCTCAGTCACCACAACCACTTCGCATTGGCAGTGATCGTGGAAGTCTTCGCCTATGGCCTGAGACCCGCGAGGCTTCAACCCGCGCCCGCGACCCCTGGAGCCCTTGCCTCTGCCTTGACCTACAGGGATTCCGCGCCCGCTAACCTTGCCCGCCGACGCCTCCGAAGTGTACGCAGCAAAGCGGGACGCCAGCATCCCGCACCATGCACAGCAACCAGGCTGCGGGACACGCTGGGAGCGCATCGGCGTTGTCTGGATCGCAGCGTTGCCAATCATCGTGTCAGCCGCCGCCATCGACATGCGCCGCGTCAAGCCGCCAGCAATCAGCGAATACATCAACGCGGCGCCGCCTCGCTCAAGCACCCGATCCGACGAGCCCCAGCCAATCAGCGAACGCCAAAACTCAGGAACCGATGGCTCCAACACATCCGGCAGAACCAGCTTCGGCAAATCCTGCATCTCAGCAAGGCCAGAAAAGAATGCCGCTGAAACAGCAGACGTAGCCTGCAAGTGGGTTTCAGCCAGCGCAGGCAGCACCTCGAATATGGCTTCACGCTGCACCGCCGCGGGAGCAGTGATGACTTCCGTCATCAATCCACCGAACTCAGTCAGTAGATTGCTCGTGACCGTGTCGCGCATAGAACGATATTCGGCAGTGACCTCACGACTGATCAGCATCAGCGATCCTCCAAGCCTGCCGCGTCAACTTCCTTGAGTCGCAGCGAAACCGGAGTTGCGCCTGTCATCTTGATGCCATCTAGGCCGAGCCTTTTCGCCGCATCATTCGGATCAACACCAGCACGAACAGCGATACCGAGAGCGTCAAACTTGGCCTTGATTGCGTTGGCATCCTCGCCCACTGTAGGCGACGCCTCCGTGCCCGGCTCAACAGTGGCGCCGGCACCCAGATTCAGACGCGCTAACAACGAGCCCGCGGACTGCGTCGCCATGTATGACATGTTCCGTTGAATCTGCTCATCAGTCAGCCCGTACATCTCCATAGCAATCTTTGGGTCGCCATTCGGGAACGTCTGCGTGTACTTGAGCGCAGCATCAGAGCGGGCCGAAATTGTGGGCGTGCCCGGGTCCGTGTACCGCACGGTTAGCCCCGCCAGCTCGGTGCTCATAGCGTCAGTCAAGCCGCCGTGCATCACAGCCAATGCTTTGCGTGCAAGATTCACGGAAGCGGTCTTGTAGGACATGTCGATTTGGTGACTAATAAGGGCGATCATGTCAGCTTCAGCGGCCTTGATGGCACCCTCAGCGGCCGGCTGATTCTCCTGCACACCAAGGTAGGACATCGGCAACGAAGTCTCCGAAGCAACCTGCAAAGCGATTGACTTGAACATCTCAAAATGCGGGGTCATTGACGCCTGCTGCAACTGCTGGAGTTGCGCCCGGACCAGCTTGCCCTCATCCTCGTCATACACATCAGGGAGAGCCCAAACGCCGCCCGTGATTGCTTTCCACAAGTCGATCTTGTTCCCGGCCTCATCGGTGAAGTGGGATTCGTCAGCGCCCAGCAATGCCCGTTGCGGAGATGAGAAGAACTCGGCCGTGACCTCGCCACGAAGCAAGGTACGAACGCCGCGCTCAATTGAACCAATCAGTGGACGAGAGATACGTGATCGACCAAACGTGCGGTCCAAATCCCAGTCCCACACGAACGGCTCACAAAGGACCAGATCATGAGACTGCTCAATGTCCTTCGCGACCATCCACACGCCATTGACGTTGGTCATCTCAAGAACAGCGCCCTGCACGTACATCAGCGCCTCACGCAGACCCACCATCTCCAACGCCGAAGTAACAACCCCGGTGCGCGGATCCTGAATGCACGTAGCCTCAAGCGCAGACTTGGCCGCAATAACCACCCGAGGATCGCCCTTATCCGTATCCCCAGGCGTCGAAAACATGAAAGCAGGCCCATGCTTCAAACTCGACTTAATCGCCCCATACTCAAGGCGCGAAGCATAACCACTATCGAATATCTCCGACAGGTCACCCAGCAAAGACGACTCGCCCGGCAGCCGGAAACCCTCACGCTGAATGCGCGCAGCGGGAACCGAAACTGCCTTCTCAGCCCAACCCAAAGGTGTCTGAAAATCGATCATGTGCGGAGGAACAGAAAAACCAATCCGATCCAACCGCGACTTCGCATCATAGAGATTCTTCCGCAGATGATTGCGTGTGGAACGCTTACGAATCGTCTTGAGCATTCCCGAAAAGAGGGTAGCTTCCTTGGCGTCAAGCTCGCGAATCACTCGCACCACCCCTTTCACATCACCACGGCGTGACGCTTGCGCGCCGTGCCGCCAGCGCCAGACCGGGCACGCCGGCCAAACTTTACGGACCCGAACAGCGCGCAAGTCGCGGCCATCGTCGGGGACAAATCTGATTCCAAGTCAACGCGGTTCCATTTGAAAGAACCGGGACGATTCTTCAATGGCTCTTTCACCGTTGCCTTGAGAGATTCAAAGAGATGCGCCTGCTGCTCAAACCAAGTCACCGACTTCTCTCGATTGACAGCCTGGTGAAGCTGGCCGCATGCCTGCGTGAATTCATTAGCGTCAAGAACCCGCACCATCACGCCCTTCTTCTTCAAGGGAGCTTCGAGCAAGTCACGAGCGGGGCTGAACGCATCCATAACCACCGGGATACGACGCTTAGCGCGATCCCAGATCCACTCGACCAAGGCGGACGTGCCATCCTCGGAGAACGGCGCATCAGCAGCCAGCTCCAGGTGTTTGCGCTCATCGGGGTTAGTCGTCACGGCACAGATTGAAACCTTCGTGCGCTCAGGATTCATGTCCACACCGAACGCCAAAATAGGTGCCTCAGAATCAATGTCATTGATGCCAATTCCAAGGCGCTTCAATGCCTTCTCGGTGAAAGCCATCTCCAGCACCTCGGCCGGCGAAGGGAACATATTCAATCGCTCACGAGCAAATGACCGAGCAGACCAACGCTCAAGCTCGCCCTCGATGGTTTCCCACGCGATACGAATACCAGCAGCAGGATTACCCGCAGCCCAATTCTTCCGATCACGCACAAAAGCCTGGAGCTCTATCTCGGTCATCTTGTCGAGCTCACCCTGAGGCGAATGCTCCACCCAGGCAGTGCGCTTCGAGCGACCAGTAACGGCACCAGATCGAACACGAACAAACGGGGCGCCACGCTCACCGACAGTCTTCGGCGGGGTGCCCATGTAGATCGTTACCGGATCGCCTGAAGGGGAAGCGGACGTGGTGGCCTCTAGCGCCTCCTGCTCGTCCTCTTCGTACTCCTGGCCCTCATCGACAACGAGAAAATCAAAGGATGAACCACGGCCAGCGCCACCAGTACGAGCGCCAACCTCAATCAGTCCACCATTATGAAGCTCAATCGCCTCTTGGCCATTGGTCTTCCGAATCTCCAAGACCATCGCATTGAGCTCAGGGTATTTCGCGTGCGGATCATTGACCTTGCGGCCAAAGAAATGCATAAGACGCTTGAACGCTTTGCGCGCCGAACTAAGCAAGTGCGAGGTATGCAGGATCTTGTACCCGAGCACGGTCATGAGATACATCTCGATGGCCTCAAGCGCGCCATTCTTGCCATTCTGCCGGGCTACCGACAAGCCCCACGTAGAAGCGCACCACTTGCCCTCAGGCGTGATGCGAAACCAGATGCGGACGACGTTCTTCTGCCACTCATCAAGCGACAGCCCGTAGCACTCGGCAAGGTCAATGGCGGCCTCAGCGTGAACCAGTGAAGCGCCGACGCACTTAGGCATGATCTGATACCGGGCGTGCTGATCACCAATGAGCGACACCCGAAACCACCTACCCTGTTTCTTGCTTCACCCGTGCCCGAATCTTGTCCAGCGCAGTAACACCCGCAGGAAGAGGCCCTTGAACGCCACCTTTCGGAACACGCGCAGTCAGGGAAAGCTTGTCGATCTTCTCCAGCAACGTCGCGAATGTGGTCTGCTGCTGCCTGGCCTCAGTGAGTACATGTTGGAATTTGACCTCCACGTTGTATTCGCCGTCCTCGCTACCCTCCATGTGAAGGCGGAACTGCATCAAGTTCAGAACGCCTTTGCCCTGGATGATGTTGTCCAACTCATCGAGCCGATCAGCAGTCCGAGCAGCCTCAAGCGCAAGAGCATTTCGAGAAACATCCTCAGACTTGAGAGCATCCCAAATCGAAAGCCCACGATCACCCAAGCCAGTAGGCGAATCGACCATTTCAACCTCCACGCTCAAATTGGCAAACACCACACAATTGCCCGCAAACCCGCAGATCTGGGGACGGGGGGGATATTTTCGCTATGGCGGAGGAGCGGGGCCGGGCGAGTCGCGGAACCCCCTACCCCCACCCTTCGAATTGGCAAAATGTCAACCCTTTCCGGGATGGACTTGGGCCAATTTCGCACCGATCATTACCAGACTCGGCTAGTTTTCAGGGGTGTTTTCGCCATGATGGTCTTGGCTTTTGGCTTGCCTCGGTTGGATTTTGATTGGTTGCAATGAGCGCAGCACACTTGGAGGTTGTGATGCTCGCTGGATCCGCCGTTAGCATCGGCCTTGATGTGGTCAACCTGCGCGCCATTGGGTGCGCGTCGGTTCTTGTAGTCAAGGATGGCTGGGCAGTAGACGCAGCGGGTTTGGCCTCGGTCTTGGGCGTCTCGGATGACTTGGCGACTTATGTTCAGCCACTCGGTTGTTCCGGTTCTGCTTGTCGCCATGCGGTCACCGCCTTGGTTATGTGCGTGGCGGCCAGGTCCAGTGACCTGGCCGCGGGTGTGGTGACCATGGCACGTCCTGGTTGAAGAACATGCCTGTTGGGTTCAGGATGCACAGCCCAACTTGGTGGCTGGCTCCTTCAAGTTCTGCGAGGTCCACGGCCGTGATGACTGCTGCGCGTGGCACGGGCAGGTATTCGCCGCCCGGTGTGCCGTAAGACTGGTAGTGGACGATGCGCCCAACTGTTGGTGTCTGTGTCATGGCTACTTGGCCTCGGCGTTCTCATCGGTCGGCACAGTGCCGTTGATGATGTAGGCGGCGAAGATGTTGGCGAGTTCGATGATCTGAGCCCATTTCGTTCCGCCAGGCGTTTCTCGGATCGCCATGTCCAGTGCTGTGTGGCGGGCTTGGTTTTCGTCCATGTGGTTACTCCTTGGGTCCGCAGAGCGCGTAGTCCGGTTGGGTGTGTTCGTTCAGGTAAATACTGGCCAGCGACTCGATGAGCTTGACGAAGTCCAGCCACTGCCTCCCGGGTTTCTGACAGGTGGGCGCAGAAATGAATGGTTGCATCGGGGTGCTGTGTATGCGACGGAAGTGTTCGATGCGTCCCGCAATAGCGAAGGGGGGCTCCATATGAGGCGCGTAGGAGCCATTCATCAGCTTATGGAGCCCCTTTTGTCGATATGTGACTACCGACACGTAGACTGCCCAGACAGTCTCGCAAACAGTGGGCCAGAGTATTTGAATTGGGGAACGATGTATCAGCCAATACTTAAGGGCAAAAAGGCAGAATTCGAAGCTTGGCGAAATGTGTCAAGCGCTCGGCGAAATGTAACCATCCCGTTGTTCGAAGTCATTGCCAACAAAGGAGTTGACTATGATTTGGGGAGTTTTAGCGATGCAGTGTTTGACTGTAGCCAGGCTGGCGACATTCTCGCGGTAGACTCGCATGCCCTTGGTGAAGATGCAGTCGACACGACGACTTCCCGGTCACCATATAGTCTATTGGCCCTCAATGCTGCTTCTTCGGGCGTCAGGCTGCGGCCGGTTGTTCACCTGGGAGACGGGGCTGGTTTCATTTCAGATGCCGTTACTGCTGCTGGCGCAACGCGGGAAAAGATTGTCCTACGTGTTGGAGGATCTGAGGCCGATCCAGCGCCAGGAGCTACAGACGTCACGTTGAAAACTTACTGCCGTGATGCTGGAGTGTCGCCTGGAGACGTTCATCTCCTGATTGACTTCGCAAGTGTCCACGGATCCGCCCTTGATGAGCTGGAAACCATGGCTGCGACGTACTTGGCGTGGGCGGATAGAAACGGGACTTGGGCTTCAGTAACACTGGCGAGCGGTGCCTTCCCGAGCCAAATCACTTCGCTCCCAAAGAAGTCGAAGAATCTTCTACGGCGGTTAGATGCGGAAATGTGGAATGCTGCGGTGTTGAGTAGTCCAATAGCAGACATTCACTACGGCGACTACGGAGTCCGCCACCCAGATCTGCCCGACAGTGGCTTTGGCGGGCCTATACCAAACCTTCGCTACTGCACAGATTCAGCATGGATTGTCTGGAGGGAGGCAAAGCTAGCAAAATTCCCTCACGGTTCGTTCTACGACGTATGCAGGGCAGTCGTGGCAACGCCTGAGTACAGCGGGGCGGCTCACTCTTGGGGTGATGGGGTCATAGACGCGAAGTCAAAATGCGTCGCGGGTCCTGCAGCTGGTGCTGGTGGCGGTACGGAGTGGATCATGTACGGAATGAACCGCCACATTAGCTATGTAGCTGACCGCCTGTCCAGCCTTGGCGTTGCTTAAGTCTACGGAGAACAATTGCTCGTAGGTCCCGCTTGGGCAATGAATTGGCGAGTCTTTCCCAAACGAAATAACGTGAACTTGAACTCAAGCCGGCCGCAATCCCTCTGTCGCGTAGTTCATCCATTGCCTCTTCGCGCCAGAGAAGCTGAGCTAGGGCGAATGGGTCTGTTGACCGATTGATTCGAGGGGCCCTTCGGCGCGTCAGGGTGACGCCGGACGGTCCCTCGAGGGCTTCAACGATTCCCCAGTTCTTTGGAAGGAGATCGTCACATTTGTCTAAATACTTCGAAGTGGTGACTATTGACAGGTAGTCCATCACACGACCAAAGCTGTCCGCTTGGCCTGGGAGCCGCTTGAGGGTGTCCTTGTCGCTCTTAATTTCCCAGCCAGCGAGATGCCCGTTCAGAACAGCCATGTCTATGCGACGATTACCGGTATCGACACCCAGTTCGTGACGGATGACGACGTCATCATTGCCTAGGAAACGGCGCTGAAGCTGGGCATCGAGGGTTTGACGAATATCTAGATCGTTTAACATTTGATTCCCTCCGCCACTGGCTTCGTCTACTGAACTCGTCTCGATGGAGTCTAGTCCATGACAAGGTTGGCAGCGGGACCATGTTCATATCTGGGCAATGGGCGTTGTCTTCGATGGGGCGTTTGCTCTCGTCACCTCATTGTTCTTTCGCATGCTCCCTAAGTGTTTGCCTCTGGTTGTGTTTCCGCTTTGCCTGAGGCGGTGGGCGGTGGTTCGTTGAGTGCCGCAGCCTGGGCCGCAGTTCCTGCCGTTCATCCGAGGCGCATCGTGTGTCGCTCGGCACCTCTGGGGGTGCGGCACTCAAGTTTGTGTGCCTGTCTTGTGAGTACCGGACAGGCGGCGGTGTTGCACGTCATGGGGGTACGCGCATCTCGCGGAATGCGGAGGTATCGAACCCCTACGATTGCCCGTCGCCCGGTATTCGACACCGGCCCCGCACCATTGCAGGTTCACATTCCATGCAGCGCTGTGAGGGCGCTTCTCGGATACCATGTTGCTGACTTCCACAGGCAGGTCGTGGCTCGGCCAACCGTCTAGCGGTTGGCAGCTCATCCATGGTGTCGTGGGATGCCGGGGGTCGAACCCGGAGGTGATTCGCCTCGCTTAGCCTGTGGCTTTGCGTTCGATCCATCCCTTTGTGCCACCGTTTCCCAACGGTGGCGGAAGCATCGGTATGGGTTTCCATACCAGCAGCTCTCCTCAATCATGATCACGCCTGATCATTGGCACGACGGCATGGCATTCCCAAATTTCGGCACAGGCGCGGTGGTAGTGTTTGCGAATGACATCTGAATCTACGTTTGTGGCCACCTGCCCAAAGTGCGACGTACAGTCCCGACACGTGGTGGGTACCTTTTCAGGACCCGAAGCGCGACCAGTGAACTGTGGGAATAGAGATTGTCAGCAGCCGACCTTTTTGGGTGATTGGGTCGTCGTGGGTGACAACGGCCGATTTACGGGAGATGTGGCTCTGCTTTAGATTCTCGCTCTGCCCTGGTTCTGCGCTCGGATTGACCATGGGTGGCGATCAGGAAATACGAAAGGCTCGAAGCACTTGGGGGACGCTTCGAGCCTTTTGTTATTTGTTTCGACAGTAAGAACAATCTACGTGACAAGATTCGATCCGTCAAGTCGTGACTCGGACATATATTCTAATAAATTCCCGTGACTCATCCCACCCTCGGGATGTCGTTCTCGGGCTCTTCCGGCCAGATCCTTCATGCGTAGCTGGGCATGGCGTCTTGCGGATTTAGTTCAGGGTTCTCAGGGTGGAGGATAGATTCTTTTCGCCTTGGTCGCGGCGTCAGCGAGCTCGGAGCGCGCCCGTCGTTGCAGCGTCTTGTGCATACCTCTCAGGTCAATGTATGCGTGGCCCACGATCGGATCCGAACCTGTTTGAAGAGTGCTGTCGTCCACTGCGCGAGCAAATGCGTTGGACACTTGCTCAACACTCACCTCAAAAGTTCCTGCACTTGAATGTGTTTTCGTGTAGTGCTTGTGCGCTTGCTCCGCATCGACTGCGGATTCCATGCATGTCGAGACCTCGTATCGGGCAGATGGTGTTCCCGCAAAGGCTGCGGGGTCCACTACCTCTAGGAAAGCTGACTCACTGACGACTGCCATGACTAGATTATTTTCATGAACTTGCCGCCACAGCTTCTCATTGGGCGAGATAATTTCGACTTCGCCTGGCCTGAAATCCTCTCGTGAGATGGCATTAACAAGGGCATCGAATGCTGGATCTAGGTTACTCATCTACCAGCTCCACGACCTTTGAGATTGCTACTGAAGCATCCGAAGTGGCATATGGCACCACTTGGTGGCCTGGCACTCGCTCCACTTCATACTTTTGGTCCTCTTCGACGTACACCGTCACGCGGCCGGTTGGGGTATCCCAAACCAAGCTGACACCGCCTTCGAACGTCCCGAATATGACTGGTACGGGTAGCTCCGATTTGAGCGCAACTCGGATCAATAGGTCAGCTCTCTCAAGGACGGTCGTGCCGATTGGAGCTGCACCTGGCACCCAATTTTCAGCATAGGAGGCCAAATCAAGGAAACGATCTGCCCAGTGCTGGGGATCCATTTCAAAGACCTCGACTCGTTCGACAGAACTAACTCTTCGGATACGCCCAACGTAGTCGATCTCTGCCGTGACGTACAGGCGGCAATAGGGATGCTTGTCCGTCTTTCCCAGGGCGCTGTGCATTTCGTCCCACAGGGCGTTCTTTCCTTCGAGCTTTTGACCGTTTCTTTGCTTGAAGGTAAACGAATGGGGCCGGGCAAGCGATTCTATCTGGCCAAATATGGTTCGATCCTCCAAGGTTACGGTGTCGAACGCGGTCCAAAATTTGGATCGTATTTCTTGAGTCAGGATTCGTGAGTTGAGTAGACCATTGTCCGAAAACTCTATGAACTCCTGACCTTCGCCAGAATGTAGGTGCCTACCTATGCGGCGTAGAGATGGGAGGCATTCGGTCGGAAATTCCGCTGGGATTTCGGCGTTGTCGATGATTGACCAGACTGTTCGCTCCACAAGATCACGGCTCGCATCGTATGGATCTTCTAGGGCAACGCTGCTGGCGCCGTCTCGCTCGATTAGGGGAATGCTGCTGCCCTTGGCGAATCGCGTAATTCGAAGGGTGGGAGCGATCGGATAGTCGGCCGGGCGGAGACGTTGCTTGTTCTTCTTACGACGCCAAAGTAGGCGAGCTAGTTCATTGACAAGGTCATTGAGATTCGATAGTTCGCCCATTGCGGCCAGCGGCATACCTCCAGAGGTACTTTCAAACCGTCCGCCCCGAAAGCGAAGTCGAAGGAAGCTGTTGGACAGTTCTTCCTTCGTTTCGCTTGGCAGGTCGTTAACCGAGGTGCCTACAAGTGTCATTTCCGTAGCCTAGTGGCCCAGTCTCAATATTCAGAATTGTGGCATTCACTTCAACTCGAGGGGCCGTCCATTGTTGTATGGGATTCCAAAGAACGCCGATCTAGCGACCCAGTCGCTGGATCACCGACCCTACGCAGCCAGTCTGTTATAGCTGCTGGCCTTCATCCTGGCCCACAGGTTTCGGACTTTTCGGATTTGGTAGACGGGTTTGCCGAGGTGATTGTGTCCGATGGGTGCGAGTTTGCCGCGGGAGGCCCATTGTCTGATGGTGGCGGGCAAGATGCCTTCCATGGTGACGGGGTCGGATACTGCTCGGCTGATCTCGGCGGCAGTGCCTTGGTGGATTCCGGCCGCTTGGAGTGCTTCTTGTCGCCATGTGCGTGCATCCCAGGTTGCTTTGCATTTGGGGCAGCGGGCGTTGGGTTCTCCTTGGTTGGTGAATAGGGGAGTGTTGCACGTTTGACCTCCCTCTTCGGTGGGGCATTGGCCGGCGAATACTCGACCCTCAGCTGGGCGGCCTACAACCCGGTTGCGTTCCCTGGCTAGATGGTCGAGCTCTCGCACCCAGTCGTTTGCTTCGTCGTGAGTTGCGAGCCATCCGGCGTGCGCCTTTGCTTTATGCGCCAGCTTGGTAGTGTCGGTGACGTATTCGAAACGGCCGAGGTCTTTGTCGATGATGATGCAGAGTCCGGACAGTAGTGCGTGGTATTTGCTGCGGATCTCGCTTGCGCCGACGTGGAATACGTTGCGCTCCTTGGGCGAAACACCACCGCCTCCACAAGTGCCGCCCGTTTTGGCCTGCATGGTGATCGTGATGTCAAGGTCTCGAAGGAGTTCGGGGATCCGGCTGAGGTGGGTTGTGAGTCGGTTCTTCAGCTGGATGTGCTCGTAGTGTGCGGTCTGCATTCCGTGTCCTCCAAAGACTTGTTCGGCTACCCTAATTTTAACACGGTTTAGTGTTCGAACGAATGTGTATCGTCTACAGCTTCGGTGCCCACATTGCCCTAATTGCACAGCATTGGAGGCGGCTGGGAAGCGTTGGTTGCTACAATCTGGGTATTCCTTGTTTTCCTTTCGGGATTACAAAAGGCACCTGCCGAGCTTGGCGGGTGCCTTGTTTTTCAACTAGCTATTAGGTGGTTTTGGTGGGGTTCTCCAATTGGTGGATGAAGCAGACAGGAAAGCTGCCCTACGTAGCTAAGGCGCGTGCATTCGACTTTCAGCAGGCGCAACCGATAATTGACCCCACCTCAGTCGCCCTCGCGCCGCCCAATGAGTTTGGGGAGCATCGAAGTACTTACCTTCTCCGGGGACGCAATAGTTACATGTTCTCGAGCAAACAATCATTCCTTGAGTTCGTTGACGCAATCGCACTCATTCCCGGGTTTGAGCCACTAAAAATCGTGACGGAACAAGACGAGATCCTAGATGGCCCCATGGCTAGCCAGATCGAGCGATACTTCGCTCTCAGTGAGTCGAACCGCAGACGCCTCACGCTTCGGACGGGCCTGCCAACACAGCAGGACAGCATCAGGATCATGCTGGGCCAAGGGCTGGATGATACGACTCAACATGCTTGGAACACGGTTATTGAAGTGCAAGTGTCCAAATCCGTACAAGACGCGGCAACCAATGTCGGACAAAAAATTCACGCTACGCTTTTGGTTTTTACCGACCCTCGTCCGCCTCGTGGCAAAAGTGCCAAAGCCTCTGTGGTCCGCCCGATGGACCTGCACACTCTCGAATTAGAAGAGTTCAAGACGCAGCAGAACAAGCGAACCTTCCGTATTTCCACAGGAATTGCTATCGGCGGCATCGTCCTCAGCGCTATCGTCCAGTTACTCATAAAGATCGTCAACCAGCCTGTTCCCCCGCTACCAATCCCTTAGTGCAGCCCGATAAGTATGGGGACGGCAACGTTGCCGAGCAGGGCAATAAGAACTGGCACCAAGTACAACCTGGCGTCGATCCGCAAATTGCGGCGACGAGCGGCCCTCAACTCAGCGCGAATCTCAGGCTCAGTGCGACACTTGAAATCGCCAAACAAGAACGCCAGGCGAGTGCTCCGATATAGAGTCTCGCCTGATGGCGTCGCGCTGGTTGGGTTAGTCAGGAACCACCTCAGGGGCTTGTAGACACTCATGCTGTCACCGAGTCCGCGAGAGTTGGACGATAGGTTGCTGCGGGGTATTAGAAGGATTGTGACTACGCTTGGGCATCCACCAGCGAGAGTAGCCTTCGATGTTGGCTCTCTCGAACCTCGTTAGGTTGTCTTTCTCGAGGACGGCCATTTTTGCCACACATTGGCGGCAAACGTTCTCCTCGGTCGATTTAAAGGAGAGTGGCATGACGACACGGATCAGCTGTCCGCAGAGGGCTGCCCGGTAGTCCCAAGTTTCTTCTACGAAGAACGGTTCTAGCATGGCAGGGCGGTGGATGTTGTTGACGACCGCATGAACTTGCCCCGGGTTGTCCCTCAATCGCGGCGCTTTGCGTCCGGTGCCTGGATCCTTGGCGATTACGTAGTTTGTGAGTCCTGCGGCGTAGCGGATCTTCTTGGTGGTCACAATTTCGCCTTTGGGGTTTGGGCTTCGGCTGGGCCACTGGGTGGGCGGCCCAGCCGAAGCGTCTCGTATGAGGGTTGATGGAATGGCCGGACGCCGTTTGTGGCCAGCCTGTTTGGTGGGTGTTTAGTCACGGGGTACGCACTTCTGCGTACCCCCGATGGTTTACGCGACTTGTTGGTAGGGGTCCCGGATTTCGGAGTAGTGACCGCAGAATTGCATGTCAGCGGTACCCGTAATGCCGTGCCTGTTCTTGGCCACGATCAAGTCGATCTCGTGTGGTGACTTCTGCAGGTCGCGGTGGAGCAGAATTACCACGTCGGCGTCTTGTTCCACGCCGCCTGATGCGCGGAGGTCGGACAGCTGGGGGACTTTTCCGTCTCGCTGTTCGGAGCTGCGGTTCAGCTGTGACAATGCGATAACCGGGACGTCGAGCTGCTGGGCCAGTAGTTTTAGTTTCCGCGAGTTCTCGGTGACGGTCTGGTACTCGTTCTTTTTCGGGTCAGACGGTTCCATGAGCTGCAAGTAGTCGATGACTACTGCTGCCAGGCCATGCTGCCGCTTGACTGACCAGACATGCCGGCTGATGTCAGAGAACTTGGCGCCGTGGGTCTTGTCGACGTAGAGGGGCATGGCTTGCCATCGGCTGATAGCTGGCGCCATCCTTCGTTCATCTTCCTCAGTGATATTGTTCCGGGTGATGTGTCCTATGTCGATTTTGGCGTCTAGGGCGATCATCCGCTTTTGCAGTTCAACTTCGGACATCTCCAAGGAGATGAACGCGACGGGCCCGAGAGCGGTCAGCTTGATGGCCGCTTGCAGGCCAGCCACTGTCTTGCCCACTGATGGGCGGGCGCCGATGATGTAGAGCCCGCCTGGTCGCCATCCTTGGATGAGGTGGTTGATGCTATCCCATGGGGTTGCTGAGTATGTAACGGCTTCCCCAAAGGAGTTAATCGTGTCGGCCAGGGTTGCTCCGATAGCATCCACCGTGGTGGACACGCCTGCAACAGCCCCTTGAACGGCTTCCATAGCCTTGTCGGCGAGGGCATCTACATCCATGCCCTCGGTGCCGTACTGGACCAGCCACTGGCCTGCCGCAATGAGTCGGCGCCGGGCAGCTTCCTCGGCCACCACCTCAGCATGGAACGCGGCAGCGTACCCACTTGAACCCTTGGCGAACAAGGAGTTCATCACTGTGACCGTGGGGTAGCTGCGCTTCTCATCCGCTGGCAATTCTTGGATCGCCTTGGTGATTGCGATCAGGTCGGCATGACCGCCGGCCTCAGCGATGGACTTGATCAGGTCGAACAGCAGTCCGCTAGCCATGGAGCTGAAGTCTCGTCCGGTCAGGTTGATCCCTTCCAGACATTGGCCGTTGGTGATGATCGCGGCGCTGAGGATTTCTTCTTCAGCCGGGGTCACTGGATGGCCACCAGACCGAGCGCGGCGTCCAAGGTAAGGTTCTGGTCCTGATAGCGCCGGTAGGCCGCTGGTGAGAGCGCCCCGGTCGCTACCGCCCTATTCAGGCGCCGAGAGACCTCGCCCCAGCCCCCGGACTGTTCGTCCGCCTGGGTGGGGTGGAACCCCTCATGGAAGGCATTCCTTCGAGCCGCCTCAACCTCCCGAACGAGATCGAGAATGTCAGCCGGCATGATCCACGCTGAGTGCTTGGAGAAGTACTGACTGACAGCAGTCAGGCAATCCTGCAGCATGTACGGCGCCAAGACTTCGTGCCAAGCCAAGATGTTTGGGTTGTCGACATTGCGGTTGTCGAAGGACTGGATTTTTGCCAGCACTTTTGCAGTTTCGCTAATTTCCATGGTCATTGTCCTAACTCGGGCTGGGCGTTTTGGTTGAATTGCGACTGAAGGGCTTGAGCCTTCTCGAGGGTGCTGCGGATCTTGTCGCTGGTGGTGGGACGGCTAGCTGCGGCGCCCCGTGAGTACGGGCTGAGGATCCAGTTGCGCCAAGTCTTGATCCAGTCAATCTTGGTCGCGTCTTTGCCAGCTTTGGATTCCCAGTGATTCTTGAACTTCATGGTTTCCAGATTGATGTCCACGTTCGGCGCGTTGGCGGATGCCCATTGGGCCATTTCGGATGTCACGTGGAAATCTTCTGGGATGCGGGTGCCGCGTTTTTGCGGCGCCTCTCTTTTATCTACTTCAGTAGATGTAGTTGTAGTAGTAGGGGTAGTAGTAGCACCCGGGGTACTCTCACCAGTGCTTACGCCATAACCGATACTGTTGCCGATGGAGTCTTCGATGGGGCTACCGATAGCGTTCGTATCAGCGTAGGCAATGGCTTTCAGGTCTTCGGAGGGCTCGCGAAGGATCCCAGCAACACGGGGTTCCTTCCAGCAGTCCATCGCTGGGTTGTCGCTGCATAGGCGCTTGAGTTCGTGAATGAAGTAGCGCCTGATATTCGGTGACGAGATGTCAGCGTAAGCATTCGCCATGGCGATCGGCATCCGATATCTTGCGAGCAAGCCGTCATGCCGAACGAACGACCTGATCAGGACTTCCTCGGTGTCCTCATCCACGTAGACATACGAACCCGCCTGCAGCTCAGCAGCGGCTTCTCGTACAGCGCTCGCAGTCACGCCCCTAGTGATCTTCGCTAGACGTCCTGGGCGCCAGTCAGCAACACCGGCATAGTTCAGTGTCGGGTGGATCAGGAGGAGCTTGTAGAGATGCTGTGCCGCCAGCCCAAGACTCCGGTAATCAGTATTCGAGAGCATGTCGACGCGGATATTTGCGCGGTCCCTAGCCATTGGTTTGTGAACCTCCGTTTGTCCGGGCCTCCGTGGATGCGATGGCAGCTTCCACAGCGTCCGCGCTGGCAAGCAGCACTTGGGCCAAGCGGCGCGCTTCAGCGGGCGTCAGGAGATTGTATTTCGGAGTCCAGACCTCGAGTGAGTGCTTATCAGTGGCAGAGTTCCATGCTGGCGTGACAATCCAACCGCGGTCCATGGACTCGGTGCCCGTCCAGAGGTCTGAGCACTCTTTGACTTTGACGTAACCCGTGGGCGCCTTGATGCTCATTGCGTGGCCTCCAATAGTTCGCTGCCGCTGAGGTTGATGCTGTAGTCGGGTGCTAACTTCGCGGCCAGTGACTGAATGGCGGCACCCAAAGCACCTGCCTGGCTGAGGGGCCACGGGTTGTCGCCTTCGTGGTCAATGAAGAAGTAGATGCCAGTGTCAGGGTTCCAGCCGGTCGTGATCCTGCTGTCGTTGAGCTGGATCGTGGGGCCGTTCCATTCGCCGCACCAGTCGGGGTCGGCCAGCATGTCATGGATGTCACCGGCAGTCAGTTCCAAGTGGAAGGCCGCGGGTGCCCCGTGTCGGGTGCGGATGCGGCGCTCAAGCTCGGCGGTGATGCCTTCGACGGGCAGTGCCGACATTGCGGCGGCGTGTTCATGGGCGGGGTTGGGAGCGAAAGTCGTGTTCACTTTGTGTCCTCCGAGATTGTTGCCAGAAGGTTTACGAGGCCGGCCATTACGGTCAGGACTTCTTCGCGGGAGTCAAAGGAGAAGTACTCGTCAGGTGCTCCTGCGGGGTTGGCGTGGTTCTTGTCGCGCTTTGAGAGGGTGAATTGTTCATCACCGCCTTCGAACCAATTCGAATGAATGTCCCACTTCTGCCGGTCATCCTCCAATTGGATGCTGGGTCCGGTGCCGGAGAGGGTATCGGTCTCCTCGTCGTAGTGAGCAGTATCAGCCCATGAAGGGAAGCTCGCTTGTGCTGTTGTGCGATCGAGCTGGTCTTCCTGCATCGGAACGGCTAGCTTCAGGACGGTCTGCGCAAAGCCAATAGCCTCGGCCGGCGACATATCCCGATCCAAATCCAGTTCAAAGTGCAGCTGGAACTGGTTCGTGCTGCGGTCGAACTCGCGGTAGATGTGGTGCCCGCGGCCCTCGGTGACGTCCGCCAAGAAGACGGGCGAACCGGGCTCTGCCTGCTCGTAACCTGCGGGGGTGCTGGTGCTACTGGTAAGCTTCATCGGAATCTGTTCCTTGGTAGGTGCTGGTTTCTTGGCCGTGACGATAACTTTGGCGAGTGCGTCACGGTCTTCTTTTTTCTGAATGCGAATATGCGTCGGGGCCACAAACGTCCTGTCCCCGTTGCCCCACTGGATCCCAATGGACTCGGGCCAGTCTGGACTGTGATCGTCTAGGACTGTTCCCTCTTGGCCCTGCGGGAACCACTGGACCCGATCCCCGGGGCTGAATCCCACTATTTGCCGACCGAATCAAACGCGGCGTTTACCCAGTCGATGACGTCCTGCTCCCGGTACATGACTCGGCCACCCAGCTTGGCCGACTTGGGTCCACTGCCGTTGTGGCGCATCCATCGGAGCTGAGCCGCGGACTTTCGCAGAAGCTCGGCCACCTCATCAATCGTGAGCAGCTTCATGGCTGTTATGGCGTTCATCTTGTCTCCTATTGTTCTTACTGACAACACTTGTCGTTGCTAACAATTCAAAGTTATGTGTTGGCAGAGTTGTTGTCAAGCGCATACGATGTTCACCATGCAACAACTACCAATTGGGATCAAGACGCAAGAGCAGAATTTCGGGATCGCTGTAGCGGGCATTCGAAGCGCAAGGGAGTTGAGTCAACGGGATTTCGCTGAGCGACTGACCGAAAAAGGTATGCCCGTTGATGCCTCGGCCGTTTCCAGGATCGAGAAGGGTTCCCGGTCGGTTCGACTCGTTGAAGCCATGACCATCGCGGAAGTTTTGGGCGTTAGCCTGGATTTTCTGATCGGCGGTGCACGCACGCCTTCCCAAGAGTTTGCGCAGATTCGGGAGGCAGCGGACAGGGCGCTACATGACTTGAGGGCGCCGGTTGCGACGGCCGCGTACCACCTCTGGGAGGCTAATTACTATTTGCATCAGCAGCCAGAATTGCTGAGTGACTTGTCCGCGGGAGGTGCTGATGGTCCGTCTCACGTCGATGACTATCTCCAATGGGTCGCCAAGAGGGTTGGGGAATGGCCAATTATCGAGGATGACTACATTCGAACGGAGGTGCCGTTTGAAGAGGATGGTATAGCGAAGGTCCTTATCAAACTGCTCGAACTTCATATCGGACTCAATTTCTCCGTCGGAGAAGAAGGCGACGATGGCGTCGATCAAGAAACGCCCTAATGGCCAGTGGCGGGCGCGGTATCGGGATGCTGACGGCAAGGAGCATGCGCAGCACTTCCGACTGAAGAACAAGAGTGACACGGCGAAGCCCGGCGAGATCAGCGCGCAGGAATGGCTTGATGAAGTCACGGCCGCCATGGTCACTGGCACGTACGTTGACCCGAAGAACGCGAAGCTCACCGTGGGGGATTGGTGCGAGATCTGGCTGAAGGGTTACGCGAACAATCGCCCGTCATCGGTGAAGCAGGCCAAGTCTCATGTGAAGCGCATCGAGGATGCTTTCGGTTCCCGGAAGTTGGCCAGCGTGCGGCCATCCGAGATCAAGTCATGGACAGCAAAACTCAAGGCTGAGGGACTGGCAGACTCCACCATCTACGCACTGCACAGCCGCCTCTCACACATCTTCTCTGATGCAGTCCACGATGGGCTGCTCCCAAAGTCGCCACTAAGTCGTCGCACGTCTCCGCCAATGGGTAAGCAGCGACCCTACGTTGCCACCACGGCGCAAGTATGGGCACTCTATGACGCCATGGACGCCTGGACTAAACCTGGCATCCTCTTGGGTGCGTTTGCTGGCCTCCGCGTGGCTGAAGCCGTAGCACTGCGTGCGAAAGACATCGACTTCATGCGTGGGGTCATCTCGCCAACCATTCAGTATCCGGATGACCCGCTGAAGTCTGAGACGTCCAGGACTCCCATCCCCATCCCGCGTGAGCTCGCTGTCGAACTGAACCGTAATCCGTCGATCCTCGGCTCAGAAACCATCGTCGCAGCGGAACACGGCCGGGCCATCGCGCCGTACACATTTGAGACACGGTTCCGAGAAGCTCGCGCAACCATTGAGGGCCTGCCAGAGGGTTTCCGCTTTCATGACCTCCGCCACTACTTCGCGTCCCTCCTGATCTCAGAAGGGCTCGACGTCAAGGTTGTCCAGGCTCGGCTGAGACATGCATCGGCCAAGACAACCCTGGATACCTACAGTCACATGTGGCCAGACAAGGACGAGGCATCGAGGACCGCAGTTGCCGGCGTCCTCGCGGCACGTAAGAAGTCGCTCGGCGGACAGCAGGCTAAAGCCAGCTCATAAGATTTTGGGCAAAGAAAAAAGAAGGACCGGAACGCAATGTTCCGGTCCTTCTTCGTGCCTCAAGGTTTTACTCTTGCGGACTGCTTGCGGACTAAACCCCGTTTAGCCGCATGTTCTAGCTAGCAGCCGTAGTACAGCTCGAACTCGTACGGGTTCGGGCGCAGTGAGAGCGGCTTGATCTCGTATTCGCGCTTGTAGTCGATCCAAGTGTCAATCAGGTCCTGGGTGAACACGCCACCGGCCTGCAGGAACTCGTTGTCGTTCTCCAAGGCGATCAGTGCCTCTTCGAGGGACTCGGGAGCCTTGGGGATGTCCTTGGCTTCCTCCGGAGGCAGCTCGTACAGGTCCTTGTCGATGGGAGCCGGGGGTTCGATCCGGTTCTTGATACCGTCAAGGCCGGCCATCAGCTGAGCTGAGAAGGCCAGGTACGGGTTGGAGGAGGGGTCCGGTGCGCGGAACTCGAGGCGCTTGGCCTTCGGGTTGGAACCCGTGATCGGGATGCGGATACCGGCTGAGCGGTTGCCCTGCGAGTACACCATGTTAACGGGGGCTTCGAAGCCCTTGACCAAGCGGCGGTAGGAGTTCACCGTCGGGTTGGTGAAAGCCAACACAGCGGAGGAGTGCTTGAGCAAGCCACCAATGTACCAGCGAGCCATGTCGGACAGGCCGGCGTAGCCCTTCTCGTCGTAGAACAACGGAACGCCGTTGCTCCACAATGACTGGTGGCAGTGCATGCCTGAGCCGTTGTCGCCGAAGACGGGCTTGGGCATGAACGTTACAGACTTGCCCCAGGCCCAGGCGGTGTTCTTGATGACGTACTTGAACTTCTGCAGGTCATCGGCTGAGTGAACCAGGGTGTTGAACTTGTAGTTGATTTCAGCCTGGCCGGCTGCGCCAACCTCGTGGTGTGAGCGCTCAACTTCAAGGCCGGCAGCGTCCAGTTCGATGCACATGGCATCGCGCAGGTCGGCCTGGTGGTCAATGGGTGCAACCGGGAAGTAGCCGCCCT
Organism: Arthrobacter glacialis; assembly: GCF_002909415.1. Taxonomy (NCBI): domain Bacteria; kingdom Bacillati; phylum Actinomycetota; class Actinomycetes; order Micrococcales; family Micrococcaceae; genus Arthrobacter; species Arthrobacter glacialis. The sequence continues at coordinate 190,378 of NZ_PPXB01000009.1, forward strand.
TGACGGGGGTCTTGTAACCGAGGTTGCCACCCTCTTCCGGTCGGCCCGTGTTCCAGTTGGCCTCTTCGGAGTCGATCTTGTAGAAAGATCCCTGCGGTGAGGACTCGTACTGGATGTTGTCGAAGACAAAGAATTCGGCTTCTGCGCCGAAGAAAGCGGTGTCGGCGATGCCAGTGGAGGCGAGGTAGGCCTCAGCCTTTTCGGCAACGCCGCGCGGGTCGCGGTGGTACGGGTCTCCCGTGCGCGGGTTGACGATCGAGAAGTTCAACGCGAGGGTCTTCTCCAGGCGGAACGTGTCAACAAAAGCTGTGGTGGGGTCCGGGATGAGCTGCATGTCGGATTCGGCGATGCCCTGGAAGCCGCGGATGGAGGAACCATCAAAGAGCTGGCCGTTGACGAAGAAGTCAAGGTCTACAGTCTTGGCGGGCACGTTGAAGTGCTGCTGGACGCCGGGCAGGTCGGTGAATCGAATATCGACGAATTTTACATCTTCGTCCTTGATGAACTGAAGTACTTCTTCCGCGTTCTTGAACATCTACGCTCCTTGGCGCTGGGGGTTTTGGCCGGCTGGGTGCGGCCATGGTGCATGTGCAACTGACATAAGACTAGAACCGTGCTATTTCTCGTCCGTGTCCGAATTGTTTCCGGCACGTTACACGCACTCCTAGATCCTGCTGTGTTCGGCATCAAGCTGGCGCCGGTAGGCTGGGGGAGTGGTAGAACGTAAAGACATAGGTTCTTGGCTCAGTGGGCCGGACACTTCCAATATATCCAAATTCCCCGGCGAACGCTTAGGTTTGCCCGAATCCGGGCGCGGCTCCATGGCCCGTGCCGGGCGCCGCATCATCGCGCTCTGCATTGACTGGGGCCTGTCCTATCTCATTGCGGCGGCCTTCTTTGACGGCCACCCCAATGCGATTCTGACCATTTTCGCGGCAGAACAAATACTGCTGGTTGGCACGCTTGGCTACAGCATTGGACACAGGATCATGGGCATCCAGGTCATGAGGCTCGACGGCGGCCCGCCCGGTCTGCTGGCAGGCATGGTTCGTGCCTTGCTGCTGTGCTTGGTGATTCCAGTGATCATTGTTGACGCCGATCACCGTGGTCTGCACGACAAGGCCATGAAAACTATTTTGGTCCGTCGCTAGCCTGGCACGGTGATGTCTCGAGTTGAAACTACAACTGATGTGGGTCCCGGAGCCTGAGACCCGCATCAGCTGCCGCTTCGAAGTGGGTGGCACGAGTCGGGGTTGCTTGGCAGGACCACCGGAACTGGAAATGACAATGGCCCGGCAGGAAAACCTGCCGGGCCATTCTTTGTCACTGACTAACCTAGATATTGCTTGAGCGCCTTAGCGTCCGCGCGATGCCTTGCGGTCAGGTCGGGCCTTGTAAGGGTCAATGCCCTTGGGGATGGGGAGCTTGGTTCCCATGGAGGCGATGCGCTTGTTGACTGCGCTGACCTCAATTTTGGTCAGTTCATTCTTGAGCTTGTTCATCTTCTTGGTGATCTGGGCGATCGGGACCTGGCCTTCGCCCTTGCCCGTCTCGATAACCGTGATGGTGACGTTGGGCAGAATCCTGCTCAAACGGCGTCGTTCTGCATCAACAAGACCCTTCACACGAGCGGAGGGCCCCTCAGTCACCAGAACAATACCGGGACGGCCAATGGCACGGAACACCACATCTTGGGTGCGCGGGTTCACCGAGGCAGGCTGCTCGTCAAAGATCCAGCCTCGCTTCAGCGAGCTCAGTGCGGCACCGGCAGCACCGGGCTTGCCCTCGATCTGTGAATACGCCGCACGCTCGGCGCGGCGCGACATGATCAGCAGCGCACACAGCAGACCCAGCGGGATGCCGATCAGCAGGCCCGTGATCCAGTTGTTGAACAGGAAGCCAACAAGCAGGCTGAGGGCGATCGGACCCAAGAAAGCACCCAACATCAGCCACGTGACCATGGGGTCGTGGCGGCGGGTCATCTTGAAGATGTCCACCATTTGCTTGATGCGGCTGGGCTTCTTCGTCTTCTTCGGCTTGTCAGCCTTGGGGCTACGAGAAAAGAGGGAACGCTTGGGTTGTTCAGCGTCTGTCTGTGAGAAGTCAGTGGTTTTGGCCATAGTAAGTCAATTCTAGCGGGTAAACGGAGGAATTATTGTGCTGTTATGAGTGAGGCTGCTTCTTGGCGGGTGTGGCCGGAGTCTTCGATGCCTTCGGCGATGTGGGCGAGGTGTTCGGGGATGTCGCGGCCTTTCTTACGCATGGCCGTGGCCCACAACCTTCCGG